>NZ_JAQMTM010000049.1:0-114086 GCF_028331085.1 Anabaena sp. CS-542/02 | reverse complement strand
TAAAGGCTGATAAAACCCAGGGAAGTATTATCTTAGATGATGTGACTACATTACAAGGTGTGCCTAGTATAGCATGGGAATATATGCTGGGCAATCGTTGCGCTTTGGAATGGATTTTAGATCAATATAAGGAGAAGAAACCCAAAGACCCCACCATTGCGGAAAAATTCAACACTTACCGGTTTGCAGACTATAAAGAACAGGTAATAGATTTATTAATGCGGGTGTGTAGAGTCAGTGTGGAAACCATGAATATAGTTAATCAGATGTCTTCCCCTGATTAGAAAGGCGATCGCCCTGGGTTGAAAAATTCCGTTTGATGCTACACGGGGATCCGGGGGTTAGAAACCCCCGTCTAATAGCTAAAGTCAGATAAATCTGACTAGAAGATCATGTATTTGATTATCTTTAGGTAAAAGTCCGGTATCTGTGGGGTGGTTAAGATCCCCGACTTCTCACATGGTCACAGATCATCTAAGATAACTTAGCCAGAAGTCCGGGATCTGTGGGGCGATCGACACCCAGGGGAGTCGGGGGTTTTGAACCCCTGGATGCTGGATGCTGGATACCACATGATTTATAATCTTTTCAGGGAGGGGAGGTATTAACATCAGCAGCAACTAAAACAGGTTGTTGATAGAGAGGTACTGTAAATGTGACCGTTGCACCTAGTCCTTCCCCCAGACTGTAAAAATGTACCTCGCCACCCATGGCTTCTATGAGTTTCTGGGATATGACTAGTCCCAAACCTGTACCCCCGTACTGGCGAGTACGTGAACCATCTACCTGGGAGAATAATTGAAAGAGTTTATCTTGTTGATCCAGGGAAACACCGATACCTGTATCAGCTACTTTTACCCTGACCATTCCGGGAAATTCCTGATTTTGAAATTTCGCTTTTTTCAAGACTAAATCAGCACTGACGTTAATACTCCCTTCTTGGGTGAATTTGATAGCATTATTCACCAAGTTGAGCATGACCTGTAGTAACCTTTGGTAATTACCATGGACAATAATCTCATCGGAAGTAGGAAGCATCTGCATTTGGAAACTCAAGTTTCTTGACTCTGCTTGGGGGCGCACAAAATTTTCTACATCTTGAAATAGATCATTGAGTTTGACCGCAGAGCAAGCAAGCTCCATTTTGCCAGCTTCAATTTTGGCTATATCTAAGATATCATTGATAATATGGAGTAGATGTATTGATAAATAATGAGCCTCACAAATAAACTGATGTTGTTCTTGAGGATCATCTGCCATGCCTTCCAAAATCAGCTTTAAAAAGCCAATCATACCGTTGAGGGGGGTACGGATTTCATGGGAAACATTAGCCAGAAATTCGCTTTTGAGGCGGGAGGCTGCTTCGGCTTTTTGACGGGCTGCTTCTAGTTCTTTATATAGGGTAGCATGGGCGATCGCAGTTCCCAACTGATCAGCAAACTCTTTGGCTAATTCTAGTTCTGCATCTGTCAAGGGGTGAAATTCATCTTTAATAGTGATGGCAATTAGTCCATTAGCTTGGTCTTGATAGCAAGTAGCCACCACTAAGATTTTGTCCGGGGGCGACAGATTATACCGGGACATTTCCATGACAACAGGTTCTAGGGTGGCCAAGGCCTTGGCAAAAGCTGGCTCAGAAGTTACATCTATTTCCCGTCCAAGCATCGAACCTCGCTCTGGGTGGTGATACTCGGCTATCACCTGGACTCTAGAACTAGAGGGCTGGTAAGGACAGATAATGCAACGCTCTAGCCCTAGGGTTTTGCCTAAACTGTCAACTGTTTGTTGCCAAATCACATCTAAATCCAATGTCCGGCGGATATTTCTGGTAATTTTATTTACCAGCTTATGGTATGGTTCTGTGCGGACTTGATCACCGAGTACATTTACAGCTAAATCTTCAGCGGGGGATTTCCTCCCAGCCACTTGTAAGAATCTTCCCATGACTAAAACTGTGGTAGCAGCAGTTCCCAAGGGTGGGATCATAGGGGAAATTACCAACTCGAACTCGAGTAATTTTTGACAGCAGCTAAACCAGCATTGGAACTTTTCCGGCACCAAAGTATTTAAAATCCGGTGTAAGCGTTCCAAATAAGCACCATTATCTACTGGGACAAAAACCTTGTCCTCATGACTTTGATTAACTATTTGCTTAGGGTTTAACCCCAACAGTTCGCTATGCTGACAGTAAAATGTTACGTAGCGTCCTGTCCCTTCTTGAGTGTATACCAACTCCGAACCTAGAGTTGGCATACAGCCATCAGTGTGATTAGGGGAACCTTCCAGATTCTGGGGAAATAAATCCGGCAATTGGGAGTTAGCAGTAAAAGTCATTAATCGAGTTGGATAGACAAATGGCACCTCAAAGCAGTTTTGCCCAAGCCCCTGGTGAAACAATTGGGGGTAAATTATTACAGCTTTGGCATCCTTACATTGGGTATTTTGGCCTTTTTTGCACCAATAGTGACAAACTTTACCTTTTTTTCATGTTTTATTTACACCTTGTTTATTTTCAGTCATTCCACTCACCCCGGGGGGGAACAGGTACGCGCCGATGGTTGCGTGTGAGTTCATCATCCCTGGAGGCCTCACCCCGCAACCATTGACGAATGGCTACCTCAATCACTTTACTTGGGTCGTTGGTTAAGTGCTGAATTTGTTCTACTAACTCCGAGTCCAAGTGGACGGCGACTTCTACCTTCTTGGTGCGTTGATGCTCACCTTCGGTAGGTTTCTCTTTCATATTCATAGGTTTATATACTCAGAGATTTTTAGCTCTCAAGCCTTGTCGAGGGCTGATGATCTACCATTCGAGTGAGTTTACCGACTCTTCTAAAAAATGCAATTTGCATTTATAGTGAGATAGTTACCCAAAATAACGCCAGATTAACAGCATTTGCTTTGGAATGGTAAATGTAATCAACTCCCTAAACAACAACTCCAGAATTTGTGCTGTGTAAATCAGTAGTTATAGGCAGTTAGCTAGTGTAACCCCCCACGATTTCTACATGATTTACTGAATATATATTTATTGTAGGGTACTGGTTCGTCAATCCCATCAAGTTAAATAGACTTTAATAGACTTTAATATATATTCTTCACTCTCCGGCAACAGCGTCTTGGCTAAGAAAGGATTAAAATATATGAAGTAAATTTCTTGTTTAACCTTGATTGCTGCTTCAGCAAAGATAGTATATGACTGACGTTCCCGCAGATCGCATTCGCAATTTTTGTATTATTGCTCACATTGACCACGGGAAATCTACCCTCGCCGATCGCTTGTTACAAGCTACTGGGACTGTGGATGAGCGCCAAATGAAGGAACAGTTCCTCGACAACATGGATCTTGAACGGGAGCGCGGCATTACCATTAAGCTGCAAGCTGCCCGGATGAACTACAAGGCTAAGGATGGTCAGGAATATGTCCTGAATTTAATTGATACTCCCGGCCATGTGGATTTTTCTTATGAGGTGTCCCGGAGCCTTGTGGCCTGTGAAGGGGCGCTGTTAGTGGTGGATGCGTCTCAAGGTGTGGAGGCGCAAACTTTGGCTAATCTCTATCTGGCTCTCGAACATGACTTAGAAATTATTCCAGTTTTAAACAAAATTGATTTACCAGGAGCAGAACCGGAGCGGGTAATTAGCGAAATTGAAGAAATTATCGGTTTAGATTGTAGTGGTGCGATTCTGGCTTCGGCGAAAGAAGGAATCGGCATTAATGAAATTTTGGCAGCGGTAGTAGAGCGCATACCACCGGCAAAAGACACCACAGATGCACCCTTACGAGCATTGATTTTTGATAGTTATTACGATAGCTACCGGGGGGTAATTGTTTATTTCCGGGTGATGGATGGGAGCATTAAAAAAGGCGATCGCATTTACTTGATGGCATCAGGTAAAGAATATGTCGTTGACGAGTTAGGTGTACTGTCTCCCAATGAAAAGCAAGTTGAAGAACTCCACGCCGGGGAAGTAGGCTATTTTGCCGCCGCCATTAAAGCTGTAGCTGATGCGCGAGTGGGGGACACAGTTACCCTATCTAAAGCTAAGGCCCCAGCCGCATTACCAGGTTACACAGAAGCCAAACCCATGGTATTTTGTGGGATGTTCCCTATTGATGCTGACCAGTTTGAAGACCTGCGGGAGGCTTTAGAAAAGCTGGGACTCAATGATGCAGCTCTGCAATATGAACCGGAAACTTCTAGCGCCATGGGTTTTGGCTTCCGTTGTGGGTTTTTGGGGTTACTGCACATGGAAATTGTCCAGGAACGTTTAGAACGGGAGTATAACCTGGATTTAATTATTACAGCCCCTTCAGTTGTTTACCGTGTAGTCACTAACAAAGGTGAAGAACTGTATATAGATAATCCCAGCCATTTACCGGCTCCCAACGACCGGGAAAAAATAGAGGAGCCATACGTTCAAGTAGAAATGATTACGCCAGAAGGCTACGTCGGCACCTTGATGGAACTGTCCCAAAATCGCCGCGGTATTTTCAAGGATATGAAATATCTGGCCCAAGGACGTACTACCCTGACATACGAGTTACCTTTGGCGGAAGTGGTCACTGACTTTTTTGATCAAATGAAGTCGCGATCGCGCGGTTATGCCAGTATGGAATATCATCTCATCGGCTATCGTGAAAATCCCTTAGTGAAGCTGGATATCATGATTAACGGCGACCCCGTTGATTCCCTAGCGATGATTGTACACCGAGATAAAGCCTATGGGATGGGGCGGTCAATGGCGGAAAAACTCAAAGAACTGATTCCTCGCCATCAATTTAAAGTGCCAATTCAAGCTGCGATCGGTAGTAAAGTCATAGCCAGTGAACACATCCCCGCCTTACGCAAAGATGTGTTAGCTAAATGCTATGGTGGCGACATTAGCCGCAAGAAGAAACTTTTACAGAAGCAAGCAAAGGGTAAAAAACGGATGAAATCTGTGGGAACTGTGGATGTACCCCAAGAGGCTTTTATGGCTGTGTTGCGTTTAGACCAGGGCTAAAGAAAACCCTGCAGATCCACAAATGAAACCTCTGTAGAGACGTTCTGTGAGAACGTCTCTAGTTTTTCTAGTATTTATACGTAGTATTTAGCTTTTAATGTTGCTTTTTATAACGTCCAATCAATTGGGCTGTTGCCAAAATATGATTTGCCATCGCTGCTTCTAATTCTGCTTTGGTGATGCCAAAATCTAGCCCTAAAGACGCATCTAGAGCGTAAAGTTTAAAAAAATAACGATGGATACCACTGGGCGGACAAGGGGGAGTATAGCCCAATTGTCCAGTATCATTTTTACCCTGGATTCCACCACCCTTTAGGAGGGGTTCTGTGGGTATCCCCTCAGGTAAGTTCCGGGTCAGGGGGGGTAAGTTAAAGAGAACCCAATGTACAAATGTGCGATTGGGAGCGTCCGGGTCATCCACAATTAAGGCAAAGCTACGGGTTTCAATGCTGACATCTTCCCACTTAAGTGAAGGAGAAATACCTTGACCTTCACAAGAAAATTTCATGGGAATCATACCATCTGCACAAAAGCTGTCACTTAGCAGTTTCATTTACACTCAAAGTCAAGAAATGTTGAAATTAAAAGTATCCTAAACATCAGAAAGTCTTTTCTCCTCTTCCTGTGGTTGTGTTATCTTGATTTATCGGCTCTATCCAAAAAATTAGTAAATATACTCACTACAATTACTATGTTGGTCTTTGTAGATAAATTAGGCTATTGGAGAGTTTCATAAATGAAGATACTGGCGCTAAGTTGGGAATTTCCACCGAGGTTAGTGGGGGGAATTTCCCGCCATGTGGCGGAGTTATATCCGGAACTGGTAAAGTTAGGACATGAAATTTACCTGATTACCGCAGAGTTTGCTCAAGCATCGATGTATGAGCTGGTTGAAGGTATACAGGTGCATCGGGTACCAGTAGCACAAAGTCGCGATTTTTTCCACTGGGTAGGTAATCTTAACCAAAGTATGGGAGATCACTCCGGAAAACTAATTCTGGAGGAAGGACCCTTTGATTTAATTCACGCTCATGATTGGTTGGTAGGAGATGCGGCGATCGCTTTAAAGCATAACTTTAAAATCCCCCTGATTGCTACCATCCACGCCACTGAATACGGGCGACATAACGGTATTCACACGCCTATTCAAGGTTATATTCATCACAAAGAATATTTACTAGCCTATAACGCTTGGCGAATTATTGTCTGTACAAACTATATGCTGCGAGAGGTACAACAAGCCTTATACAGTCCTGCAGACAAAATAGATATCATTTATAACGGTATTCGACCAGAAAAGAAACAACACGACGAAAGCTTTCATCCCCAAGAGTTTCGCCGCCAATTTGCCGCAGACCATGAAAAAATTGTTTATTATGTGGGTCGCATGACATACGAGAAAGGTGTGTCTGTATTACTTAATGCTGCACCCAAGGTGTTGTGGTCAATGGGTGGTAACGTTAAATTCGTAATTATTGGTGGGGGAAATACCGAGCATCTCCAGCATCAAGCCTGGGACTTGGGAATTTGGGATAAGTGTTATTTTACCGGCTTTCTCTCTGATAAATACTTGGATAAATTTCAAACCATTGCCGATTGTGCTGTTTTCCCTAGTCTTTATGAACCCTTTGGTATTGTGGCCTTAGAAAGTTTTGCTTCCCGCGTCCCAGTAGTAGTATCAGATACTGGTGGTTTCCCAGAAGTAGTCAAACATACTCAAACCGGGATTGTCACCCAAGTAAATAATCCCGACTCCCTAGCTTGGGGAATTTTAGAGGTTCTCCAACATCCCGGTTATCGCCAATGGTTGATTGATAATGCTTACAGGGATTTGGCCCTGCGGTTTAACTGGACAAAATTAGCCCAGCAAACACAAACAGTTTATCAGCAAGTAGTCCAAGAGCGATCGCAAGTTGTCTGGCTTTAAAACCAACTATCTACACAGTGATTATGCGAGAATAACGCCGAGAAATAAAGATTACCCCTGGTTATACCGCGTTAAAAAACAGTACAACCCCTATACGCTGGAAATTTCCCCCTTTTTGGTGCGAGAGTTAGCAATAATTGTGGTTTGCACCAGCAGCTTAATATGACCAAGGTATTCCCAAGCATAACAAAGTGGTTCAGGACTATCAGAACCATGTTGAGGAAGATGGGAACCGCCCTCATAGCATTCCTAAACCCCGACATCCCACCAGAAAAAACTTTAGATTTACGTCCCCCCTCAGTCACACCCTTAGCAGGGCCTGTGCATATTTTAGGTGGAGGCGGTCTAGATGTAGAGGAAGCCATTCAGTGGATGATTCATCAAGTCCGGGGATCAACTAGCTACTCCACCAAAGTTAATGTTGTCGTACTTCGCACTTCCGGTAGTGATGATTACAACCGCTTAATTTATAATATGCAGGGAGTCAAATATGTAGAGACACTGGTAATTAGTAACCGACAGGATGCTAATAAATCGGAAATTATCGAAAAAGTCAGAAA
The DNA here is from genome assembly GCF_028331085.1 of Anabaena sp. CS-542/02. Taxonomy (NCBI): domain Bacteria; kingdom Bacillati; phylum Cyanobacteriota; class Cyanophyceae; order Nostocales; family Nostocaceae; genus Anabaena; species Anabaena sp. CS-542/02. Next base: position 106,592 of record NZ_JAQMTM010000049.1, on the reverse strand, counting down.
TGCAGACGTAATTTTCTTTGCAGGTGGCGACCAATGTGAGTATATCCGTAACTGGAAAAATACCAAATTAGAAGCTACCATTAAATCAGTTTATGCCAAAGGCGGCGGCATTGGCGGCACCAGCGCCGGGGCGATGATTCAAAGTGATTATGTCTATGATGCTTGCGCTTCCTCCCAAGAAGGTATTGAAACCAGAGAAGCTCTCGAAGACCCGTACCGAGACATCACCTTTACTTACAACTTTTTCCCGTGGAGTCATTTAACGGGGACCATCGTTGATACCCATTTTGACAGACGCAAAAGAATGGGGCGCATTATGGCTTTTATCGCCCGTCAAATCCAAGATGGCGTATCCAAGAGCGTTTTAGGGATAGCCATTAGCGAAGAAACATCTGTGACTGTCGATAAATTTGGTATGGCTAAAGTCATGGGTAGAGGCGCTGCATATTTCGTTTTAGGAGACCATCCCCCAGAAATATGCAAACCCCGCACACCTCTAACATATTACGACTACAAGATTTGGCGGGTTCCCCGTGGTGATACTTTCAACTTAAGGAATTTACCCACCAGAGGTTACTATCTCAGGAGTGTAAAACGGGGTCGGTTTGATTCTGACCCTTATTAACTGGGAACCTCACCCCAACCCTCTCTTGACTAAGGAGAGGGGGAAATATCTTTTTCTTGACTGACCCAACTGACCTATAGGCAGGCTAAAATTAATATGGGTTGGGTATCAGTATCCCCCTAGGGTCTATAATCATTAATTTTGTGTGTCAAATAGCGAAAGTTGACCCTGTTTTTTGAGTCTCCAACTGTCTTCCCCTATACGTTCGGCGATATCTTCCAATACACTTAAAATAGTTTGATTTTCCGGTGTATTTCCGTTTTTCAACAATGGTAACAGATGCAGAACTATTGTATCAAAACCTGGGTGATTATTTTCTCGTTCCATTCTTCTTAGATAACTAATTAAATAGTATTTAATTCTCAGTTTTACATCAATATGTGACTTGAATTTTGTATCTTTTTTCAAAGTAAATAGTTCAGTTTTTTCGTCATAGTCAAAATTACCTATTAAAATCGGCGTTAAATCTGAATACTCTTTTTTTAACAAATCTAAGAAACCTAACTCTAAACCTTTAATAATTAGTTCATCGTTAATTTGCTCTAATGAAGCCCCATCATTTTTAGCAATAATTCCTTCAATAGTTTCAATGAGAATTTCTGCAATATCCATTCCTAAATTAGCTTTCATGATAGTTCTAGGACTACGAACTTTGCGGAAATTAATTATTAATTGTCCTGACAGAACTGTAAAAGGATTTTGTCTTTTCTTAAAACTTGTCTGTCCATTTTTTTGCGGTACTGCTCCAATATATTCAAAACCGCACTTTTCCGCAGTATCAATAATTAAATGCCAAAATTCAGGATCTTTATGGGCGAATACAAATGATAACCAACGGTCAAATTTTAACACTCTATACATTTCTTTAATGCTGGCGGCTATCAGGTTATTATATTCATCTTTAGTTTTTTTATATTCTCCTCCTTCAATGGCTTCTTGTTCATAGTCTTTTTCAGTGACTTTTAAATCTAGCCACCCATTCCACATTACCGATAAGTCTAAATAGGGTATTTTTTTACCATAGGGAGGGTCAGTGTATATATAATCTACACTTTCTTTAGGAATAAAACTTAAATCTGTAGCTGAATGTTTAATAATTTGTGCATTAGAAATGGTTTGTTCATTAATGTAATATTCCATCTCTTTTTTAGCTGATACTATTTTTTGAAATCGCAGTTAAAAATATTTGATAATATCAAGGTCTAAGGGTTTAGGTGCAATTCTATAGCGATAATAAACAAACAGAGAACAATTACCACCGGGACGAACAAGACGATTTGAAGTATGATATGTGAGATTTAGTCTAGTTATGAGTCCAGAAAACATTAACATCAATGAATCTTTAATGTTTTTGTCTTTCTCTTTTTGAATAATTGACTTTAATAAACCTAGCTGTGCTAAGTGTTTATTACTAAATAACTGTTCTACTGTTTCGACATCTGAACCTTTAGGTAATTTTAAACCTTGAGGATAGGGGTATTTTGTTAATGCTTTCTTTATTTCAGTTTCTGTAGTGGGTTCTTGTTTTTGATATTCTTTTTTAACTCTTTCAAAAGCTGCTGAAAGTTCATTAAAATCTACAGGAGCAATTAAGGAATTAACGATAAAGACCGCCATAGGATTAATATCTATGCTAATGGCTTTTCTGTTATTCATTAAAGCCTCAATTGCTGTTACTCCACTACCCCCAAAAGGGTCAATAATTAAATCTCCAGGTTGACTAAAGTTTTTTATATATTCAGCTACCACATTCCAAGCTTGTTTAGTAAAATATCCATGAACACCAAAATGTCTTCTTGCAGCTCGTTTTGTTACGGGAATGTCTGCTAATAAAGGACGGGTGTTATAATTAAAATTACCTTGAGGCTTAACTGTAGCTGTAGTATTTTCATAACTAAAGTTTTTGCCAGATTGAAAGCTATTAGGTGAAAGATATTGATTTAACTTTTCCCAATAAAATTCAAGTTCATCAATGGCAAAAAATAGAATAGGTATGTCAGTTTCGGTAGTTTTAAATAGAGAAAATTCTACGCCATTACAAAGAGCAAAATAATTAGTCCTAATTTCCGGGTGGATAGCATAACTGTAAACTTGCTCTATATGCTCACCTGATTTGATATTTTGATTCGGTGATTTTGCATCAAGTACCCAAGCAAATTTATTTTCTAACTTCAAAACATAATCAGGAATAAGATTTACCGGGCGTTTTTTACTACCAATTTTTAAAAAAGGATGTTGTAATGTTTTACTACGAACTATATTTATTTCCCTATAACCAAGTGCTTTTAAAATCGGCAAAATAATTACTTCCCTAACACTATCTTCTTTAAAATCTGGGTTGGATTTGAGACTGTGAAAGTTCAATTCCCCAAAAATATTCTGCATTTTGATGTTTTCTCCTCTATCAGGGTAGATGAAATTTTGGATTGCTATACTTCTAAAATTTAAATAGAAGTTATGCTGGATTTTAGCAGCATTCAATTTCTAATTTTAACTCACCTCCTAGCTCGCAGCGGAGGGGGTGGGGTTCAATGACCCCAACCAATTAAGCGAACTTGAGAGAGCGTAAACTTTGCACAGTAGAAATAACCTGCTGTGCGACTATATCCATTTGTTGAGTAGTGTTAAATCGTCCCATCCCAAACCGCAGGGAAGCATAAGCTAATTTTTCCGAGTGTCCCAAAGCTGTCAGCACATGGGAAGGCGCTGTACTGGTGGAGGAACAAGCAGAACCAGAAGAAACCGCCATCACCGCTTGTAACCCTAACAATAACGCCGCACCATCTACCCCCTCAATACTAATATTCAAATTTCCCCCTAGTCGCTGGGTGGGATGTCCGTTGAGGTGAATTCCCGATAACTGCGACAGCTGTTCCCATAACCTTTGTCTGAGTTCCCCCAGGTGTTGATTTTCTGTTGCTTGGGAGGCGATCGCTATTTCCACAGCTTTACTAAAACCGACAATTTGCGGTGTATATAAAGTTCCCGAACGCATCCCCCGCTCATGTCCACCGCCATGTAGTTGCGGTGCGAGTTTAACTCTAGGGTTACGTCTGCGGACATATAAAGCCCCAATCCCCTTGGGTCCATATACTTTATGTGCAGTCAGGGACATCAAATCAACTTTCATCCCCTGGACATCCAAGGGAATTTTACCAATAGCTTGGGCTGCATCTGTATGAAAAATTATATTTCTTTCCCTACAAATTTCGCCAATTTCTGCCAAGGGTTGTAATACGCCTATTTCGTTATTAGCCGCCATGACTGATACTAAAATTGTATCAGGACGCAAAGCCTTTTCTAACTCAGTTAAATCAATTAAACCATCTGGCTGCACAGGGAGAATGGTAATGTCAAATCCCAAAGATTTTAAATAATTACAAGGGTCAAGCACCGCACTATGTTCTGTCGCTACGGTGACAATATGCTGACCCTTTTGAAAGTAAGCCTCAGCTACACCTTTAATGGCTAAATTATTAGCTTCTGTAGCACCACTGGTAAATACGATTTCTTCGGGTGTAGCATTAATAGCTGTGGCTAAAATTTCCCGTGCTTGTTTGACAGCTGCTTGCGCTTCCCAACCGTAAACATGACTAATACTAGATGGATTGCCAAAGTGTTCTGTAAAATAGGGCATCATGGCTGCTAATACCCGTTCATCTACGGGTGTAGTAGCGTGACAATCAAGATATATAGGACGGATAGACATAAACTAACTGCTTTGACTGAGTTTTTTTCAATAGTTATAATTTTGTCATTTCCTCCTCCTTCCTTAATCCCAAGCTCCCCGACTTCTGATGTATATGCTCGCTGAGTTTGGAGTTTATAAAAGAAGTCGGGGAGCTCAAAGCGCTAATTCCCGTAACTTAATTAATACTGCTTGTCCATGACCTTTAGTTTTAACATTGGGCCAAGTATAAGCAATTATCCCATCTGGTGAGATGAGAAATGTTGACCGGGCTACACCCATATATTCTTTACCCATGAATTTCTTTAACCGCCAAGCGCCATAGGCTTCTATCAGCTGGTGTTCAGGGTCACTTAACAAGGTAATAGCTAAATTATGTTTGTCAATAAATTTACAATGAGCTTTTGTGGAATCTGGACTTACACCTAATATCTTACCTCCCAGTTGGCTGAACTCGGCAGACAACTCCGTAAAGTCCTTGGCTTCGGTGGTACAGCCAGGGGTATCATCTTTGGGGTAAAAATATAATATAACCCACTGACCGGGAAAATCACCCAGGCTAACGGTATGATTATCTTGGTCAGGGATGGAGAAATTAGGCGCGAGTTGTCCGGTTTGGGGAATGTCACTCATTATGTATTGTAGATAGCCATCTGATCAAAATTTTACCTGTTTGAGGGGAGGTGAAAAATAGCCACAGGGAATTTTTTCATCTCCTGTGACAATATCTTAGTAAGTGGCTTTGGCGAAAAGAGCGACTGAGCGTCAGATTTTCCACCCAACTTAAACACCACCATCATCAATAATGACATCTAAATTTAACTTTTTCCAGCAGTGGTATCCACTCTCACCAGTAGAAGATATTGAGCCTCAACGACCAACACCAGTCACTCTGTTGGGAATTCGTTTAGTTATCTGGAAGCCTAAGTCATCTGAGACTTACCGGGTATTTTTAGACCAATGTCCCCACCGCCTCGCTCCTTTGAGTGAAGGACGTGTTGAGGAGAAAACTGGTAATTTAATGTGTAGTTATCATGGTTGGGAATTTGATTCTCAAGGGGTTTGTACTCACATTCCCCAAGCGGAAAACCCAGAAATTGTGACTAAAAATCAAAATAATTACTGTGTAATTTCACTACCAGTTCGCCAGGCTAATGATTTACTTTGGGTTTGGCCTGATGGGAACTCAGCAGCACAAGCGGCCAATACGCCCTTACCCCTGTCACCTCAAATAGATGCTAATAAAGGGTTTGTCTGGTCGTCTTATGTGCGGGATTTAGAATATGATTGGCAAACTTTAGTGGAAAATGTCGCAGATCCTAGTCATGTACCTTTTACTCATCATGGGGTACAGGGTAAAAGAGAAAATGCCGTACCCATATCTATGGAGGTTGTACAATCCACTTCAAAGTTAATTGAAACAGTGATTGATAGAGGCATGAAAACTACAATCACCTTTGCACCTCCTTGTCGTTTGGAGTATGCCATTACTTTAGGGGACTCTGGGGAGAAAAAACTAGGACTTGTCACCTACTGCCTTCCTGTATCTCCAGGTAAGTCCAGAATTGTCGCCCAATTTACCCGCAACTTTGCTAAAACACTCCACCATATTATACCGCGGTGGTGGACTCATGTCAACACCCGTAATCTGGTACTGGATGGAGATATGATTATTTTACACCAGCAAGAAAAGTTTCTGCAAGACAAACAAGCATCTGCAAGCTGGAAGAGTATCTATAAACTAGCTACAGGTGCAGACCGTTTGGTAATTGAGTTTCGTAATTGGTTTGATCAGTATTGTGGCGGTCAGCTACCTTGGGAAGAAGTAGGAATTAGGATCGCACCTACCCCCATTAATGATCACCGTGCTGTATTACTTGATCGCTATTCACAACACACTCGGCATTGTAGAAGTTGCCGTAACGCTCTCAAGGTTATACAACGCTTACAAGTGGGATTATTAGTATATAGTATAACTACTATTGCTGGAGTTGCTTTACTTCCTGATGCTTTGAGAATTAAGTTGGGTTTGCCCTTAGTAATCACAGCAGGTTTAACTATGGGAGCTTACTCCTGGTTGAAATTCCAGTTGGTACCTCAGTTCTACTTTGTAGACTATATCCATCCCCAAAAGCAATAGTTGACCGTAATTATATATAAACTTAACATATGCGACGTGATTTTAGTAACCGTGATGAGTTAATAGCCTACCTGGGGGAACAATTCCCCCATGCAGCCCAAAGGGATGGTCATGTGAGTGAAACCGTGGGAGGGCGTAAAGCTGCACAGAAATTACTAGAACAAGTAAACCCGGTAACCTACGCGAAAACACGTAATTTTTTAAATGGGGCTGTCACCAGACTTTCACCCTATATTCGTTATGGAGTGTTAAGCTTGGGCGAGGTGCGGGATTATGTGTTAGCAAAAGTACAAGACCCCAAAGATGCGACTAAGCTAATTAATGAATTGGCTTGGCGTGACTATTGGCAGAGATTGTATATGAAACTAGGCGATCGCATATGGCAAGACCAAGAAGAATATAAAACTGGGTACACCCCAACAGACTACGCCCCCAACTTACCAGCAGACATCACCCAAAGCCAAACAGGAATGGTGTGTATAGATAGCTTTAGCCAGGAATTACGCTCAACCGGCTACTTACACAACCATATGCGGATGTGGCTAGCCGCTTATATTGTCCATTGGCGGCGCATTCGTTGGCAAGCCGGAGCCGAATGGTTTTTACAACACTTGTTAGATGGTGACCCAGCTAGTAATAACATGTCATGGCAATGGGTAGCCAGCACCTTTAGCCATAAACCCTATTTTTTCAACCGGGAAAACTTAGAACGCTATACCCAAGGTGTTTATTGTCGCCAGTGTAACCTTCATGGTAATTGTGACTTGGAAGGTAGCTATGAACAATTAGAAAAGAGACTGTTTCCCCGGGGTAAATTTACCAAAAACCCCAATAGTCAAAGTTGGCAACAAGGCAAAAAAAGTAAAAAATGAGTCAAACAATAGTTTGGGTACATGGGGACTCACTGAGTCCACAAACCGGAGCATTACAACAATACCCCCATGCTCCAGCCATCTGGGTATGGGATGATGCCTTAATTGAAGAATGGCAACTCAGCCTCAAACGGATCACATTTATTTATGAATGCCTATTAGAACTCCCAGTCACCATTCGCCGTGGTAACGTAGCCCAAGAAATTGTAGCATTTGCCCAAGAACATCATGCCGATGTAGTAGCCACAGCAGCCAGTCCCAGCCCCAGATTTAAGCATATTTGCCACCAAATAGAAACATCATTAACTTTAGAAGTCTGGGAAACAGAACCATTCTTAGAATACGATGGCTATATAGACCTGAAAAGATTCTCCCGGTATTGGAAAGTAGCAGAACAACAGCTTTTTGAGTGAACTTAGCCTTTGCGCCCCTTTGCGCCCGACTTTGCGCCCCTTTGCGTTTAATTAAATATTTGCCCCCTCAGAAAAAATGCCAAAAACACTTGCTGAAGCTCAAAATCTACTTTCCGACCTCATCGCCCGCTACTCATACCGAGTAGACTACCTAGTGATTCGCCTGGAGCAAGCAGAAGGAACCGACATTTTGTTGCGCGGTGACAAAATAGAAACCCTCAGCGAAAGCATTTCTATAGGCGGGCATATTCGAGCTTGTTATAAAGGTGGCTGGGGCTTCAGTAGTTTTAATGACTTAGGGACAATTAAAGAACGCATGGAAGAAGCGATCGCAGCTGCTAAGATGATAGGTGATGAACAAACTATACTAGCCCCCATTGAAGCAGTACAAGCAGTATGCCAGCTACCCCTGACCGGGAGTGACCCCCGTCAAATTCCCATTGGGCAGAAAAAAGAACTGTGCGATCGCTATACTGATGTATTAAAAAGCTTTGATCATCGCATTACCAACACTTCAGTCCGCTATGCTGACAGCGCGCAAAAAGTGATTATTGCTACCTCAGAAGGAACTCTGATCGAGCAATCTTGGGTAGATATGGAAATGCGGTTTGCCGCCACAGCCAGAAACGGCGCTACTCTGCAAACAGGCAGGGAAACTACCGGTTCTCGCCAGGCTTACGAAGATTTAACTGCCTTTGATGAACAAGTTAAAAGTGCCGCCCAAAGAGCTGTTGCTGCCTTAACTCTACCATCAGTAAAAGGTAATACCTACACAGTGGTCATTGACCCAGTGCTGACAGGTTTATTTGTTCACGAAGCCTTTGGACATCTTTCCGAAGCCGATATGGCTTACGAAAACCCAGACCTATTGGAAGTCATGAGCATGGGACGGCGGTTTGGTCCAGAAGAACTACAAATTTTTGATGGAGCCGCTCCCTTAGGGCATCGTGGTAGCTATTTGTATGATGATGAAGGTACACCTAGTACAACTACGCAACTGATTCAAGATGGTATTTTGGTAGGACGTTTACATTCTCGTGAAACCGCCGGGAAGTTAGAAGAAGCCCCCACCGGTAATGCTCGTTGTCTTAATTATCAGTTTAACCCCATTGTGCGGATGACTAACACCTGGATTGCCCGGGGAAAAACCCCAGTTGCAGATTTATTTACTGATCTCAAACAAGGTGTATATGCCCGTAACTGGCTAGGTGGTATGACCAACGGGGAAATGTTCACCTTTACTGCAGGAGAAGCGTGGATGATTAGAAACGGTAAACTAGCCGAACCCGTCAGGGATGTGACACTTTCGGGTAACGTTTTCCAAACCCTGGCGGATATTGAATCCGTGGGTGATGACTTTTATTGGGATGAGTCTGGTGGTTGCGGTAAAGGTGGACAGAATGGCTTACCTGTTGGTTGTGGTGGTCCGAGTCTGCGAATTCGCGATGTGGTAGTTGGAGGCGAAACCTGAAACTCCACCTCCGCTAAACTCGCCACTGTTAATTTGATTCTTCTAAATTAGAGTTTGTTCTTTCCTCTCGCACTTGGCGCAACTGTTGTATTAATTTTTCACTAGATTCTAGAGTGGAAGACAGCGAACTATTATTAGGTTCGGGTGTAGTCTTGGCAGTAACAGCCTGTGCAGGTGCTGACTGCTCATTGGGGACTCGCAGTTCCGGTAATGGTTTGACGGTAGTTGCAGCAGTGTTACCGTTTTTTTGGAAACTGAGATTGAATGGATAAATGCTGACTTGTTGATCTCCTTGAGGAGACTTAGTAGTAAAATATTCTCTGGCCTTTGATTGCAACTCAGTAGAAACTAATCCCTTGGGGAATTTAATATCTAAAACCTGCCCTTCAGTACCCACCACTAAGAAACCCCACACTCTGCCTTCAAGCCGGGGCTGATTGACGGCAATGGTGTCGCGGATAACTGGTTTTTGTTTGGAATTGGGGTAGTCTTTCTGAATTTCCTCTCTGATATCCTGATGTGAGTTCAAGTGGGCGATCGCCCCTCGCGCAGTGCCGGAGTCCATCGCTCCCCGGGCTGCATTTACTTTCTCGACAGCGGACTCTGGTTTTGTGTCCCTAGATTCCGACTGCAATTTGGGAGTGCTTTGATGACTCGGTTGCTCAGGTTGTTGTCGGCTTTCCTGAAGACGAGCTACGAGGGCTTGATTTCGACGACTTTCACCGGCATTATTCACTGCTGCGGTGGTAGGGCGGGTATTTGGTAAATCCCCAGGTACTGGAGATGGAGTTAGTTTTGGCAATCCTTCTACAGGTATTGGTTTCACTGCCACTTGTATTTCACTGTGATTAAAAGTTCGCGTAGAAGGAGTGAATTTTTGAGCGGCAGCATTAAAATCAGAGGTAAATCGATATTGCTCTCCAGAAAGCTCAGATTCAACCCTAGGGTCTGGTATAGGTGTAGCAGTCCTCTGGGGCGAGGAAACATTCCGATTAGGAGGAGTAACAACCTGATAATTCAGTGTTGTCCTCATTGGCGGCAAGACAGGTTGCGTATAAGCAGATGATGGTAACGGCTGTCTAGTTCTGGGCATATCCAGATTCGGAGGCAGAAGTGGCGGTCTTGGAGGTAGTGACCATTCTGCAGGTAGTGACGATGGGGATGTTTCTGGCGATATTTGGGGATTTTCTGGCAGACGCGCTTGATCAGCTTGGCTTAATTCCAAGATACCAACTGATTTGGCTACTTCTGATGGTTGAGATGAATTAGAATCTACAGGCATCAATGGTACAATCAACGCAATAGCACCGTGGATGCCAAGAGAGGCTATTACTGCTATCCCAGTTGGTCGGCTGAGAATTTCCGGTATATTTTTTAGCAGGGAGACGTAGGACATAGCTGTTATCGTTCACTCGGCTGGGTTGCGGTTGACTAGCAAGGCAATTTTATCTTAACTACAAGAGATGCATCCTGCTCAAAATCATGACTTCCTATGCTGAGACCGAAAATGTCGGAATAGGGTGGTTTTCAAGTTTCTAACTTTTCCATGAGACCGGGGACAATCACCACTGTTGAACTGCAATTTTTATGAGGAGTTGCACAATATGGACACTGAATCTAAGGTAGTTGCCACTGGTCGCTATGGCATCAGGCTAAATATATAACTATATCTATTGCAGTTGCTGGTCTGATTAGCCAACTATCTTAGCTTGATTTACGTTTTTTTGGCAGGGTAATTTATAAATAAATTGCGCCTAGGCTTTTCCATTGTACCACATTCAGCCCTTTTTACACTCCTCCCCGCATTTAGTCCAATGCATGCAAGAATGAGTTCTAGTACTAAGGGATTTCTGAACTCTAGCACCACAATTTGAGCATTCCTGACTAGTGAAATGTGGTGGTACTGCAATTATTTGCCGACCAAATTTCACGCCAAAGTGTTAGATCCCCGTAGTTATCGCAGTTATCCCGGTCTGGCTGTACCCTTTAGTTGCTAGTTTAACCACCCTGGCCACACCCCATGTGAGCCAATAACTTTCGACACCCCAGAATTTGGATTTTGTGACTGCATTCACTTCTGAGGAGCATCACCGCTAAAAAGTTGAGGTAACTTCTCCAATGGCATCTCCTCCACCTCCGGTAAAGTTTCCAGAGACAGGCGAGTTGATGGGCTACCACCGGATAAACGCTTTAATAAGTTGGGTCTGGGGTCGTGTAACAAGTATATAATGCGATCGCCTACTAACCATTCTTGACTAGCTGGCACTACCTGTAGACGGTCTTCTCTTTCCAGCAACAACGGAATCAAATCTCCGCTCTTAATCTTGTCTTGGATACGCTCCTGTTGTTTGGTAAATTCGGGAGCATTAAGTGTAGTTGTCCCCAACTTCACTCTGCCATCGTTGAGATACTCATTCCAAGTCTTAATGGCTAACTCCGTGCTAAAAGCTTGGTTAACCTTGTGACTAGAACTAGAATTAGCTTGGGATTTCCGGGGAAACACTGCCAAAACACGCGGCGGGCTAAATTCTTCAGCCGCCCGTTGAGCCAAGACAAAATTCACCTCACCATTATTTGTCATAGCCAGGAAAGTTCCCACAGAAGCCAGTCCAGCTTCCTCCAAAACAGAAACATCCAATCCACTGCTAGAAATCACCGGAATATCTTCCGCCGCTGCTTTGGCACAACGTTCTGGGTCAGTATCAATCATGACTACTTTTTCTCCCCGTTCATGAAAGAAACGCGCAACCAACAAGCTCAAGGGATTACAACCCACAATCACCGCCCCTGTGGCATCCTTAGAGGTGATACGCAGCCATTTAGCAATTGTTCCGGCTGTTAACCCTTGGCAAACCACCGTCATGATAATTGTCAAGAACACCAGAGCTTTGATAGCATCACCACCATTAATACCCCGCTGTGTCAACGCAATGGCAAACAAAGATGCCACAGAAGCACTGACAATGCCCCTAGGAGCCACCCAACTTAAAAATACTTTCTGTCGCCAATTCAGGTTACTGTTCCAAGTACAGAAAAGAATGTTAATGGGGCGAACAACGAACATAAGCACTAAAACAGTCAATACACTGCCCCAACCCAAAGCAAACACACTGGCAATGGAAAGGTCTGCCGCCAGGAGAATAAATAGCACCGACACACCCAGAATTGTCAGCTGACCTTTAAAGCTGCGTAATAGACGCTCTTCTGGCACTGATGAGTTAGCAAATACCGCACCAGCGATGACCGTAGTCATAATTCCTGATTCACTCCTAATCGTCTGTGCCAAGGTAAATAGACCCCACAGAATCGCCAGCACCACTAGGTTTTTTAACTCTGATGAGAGAAAATTAGCGCGTTTGAAAATCAAGCTCATCAAGTAGCCCCCGGCTCCACCAATTGCCGCACCAATCCCCAGACGCATCAGTAAGCCGATGATGGCATTTATGGGGTCAGCATCGCCGTTCATAATGGTGTCGAGGACGACGAATGCCAGAATAGCTCCTACTGGATCGATTAAAACTCCTTCTCCCTCTAAAATAGTTGCCACTTGACGATCTACGTTGATTTGTTTGAGCAGGGGACTGATGACCGTTGGCCCTGTGACTACAATGATGGATCCGTAGAGAAAGGCTATATTCCAAGGAAATTCCCCCAACCAGTGGGCTGCCATACTACCGCCAATTAATGTAATCAGTGTTCCCAGGGTGACCAGCAATTGTAGGCTAACTGAAACTCTCCCCAGTTCCTGTATATCCAAATTGAGTCCGCCTTCAAATAAAATTATTGCCGTTGCTAGGGCAACAATCACTTCCAGACCAGCACCGAGGACATGAGGATGCAACAATCCCAGCCCATCGGAGCCTAGCAGAATGCCTAGTAGTAATAACAAGACAATACTCGGTAAGCGGAAGTATGCAGCCATGACCTGGGCGGTAATGCCTGCAAAAACGACGCTGACCATTTGTAGGGTGATTTCAAAAGATGCTTCCATGTTGTAGATTTTGAGCTATGTATTTCAAAATCTTTTGTAAAGAATAGTAAATATTACTTCTACAGCGTACAGCATCACATCCTTTGTCCCCAGCGAAATCCAGAGTTTTTTCATACTTAGTCGTCTATCTTACTTGATTGGCTGACTGCTAGGGCAAAAATTCAACAGTCCTCTAGTTAGTATCAAACACTGGTGAAAAATCAACAGCTACATTCATCGCTGCTCATCCTATGGCTTTGTGTTCTGGATGCACAAACTCCAATATCAGCTATGTATTGTCGTCCATCTTAGCCGGGAAAATTTTTTTTGCAAAACCTATTGACATCCACTAGAAAAGTAATTAGTATATATAAAGTCTGAGTCTTAAGCCCCCATCGTCTAGAGGCCTAGGACACCTCCCTTTCACGGAGGCGACGGGGATTCGAATTCCCCTGGGGGTATTCCAAAAATATAGCAGTAACCACAAGTGTTAGGACATTTCCCTGCTTGTTGTTCCCCATTCCCTGTTCCCTGTTCCCTGTTCCCTGTTCCCTGTTCCCTGTTCCCTGTTCCCTTAAAACCACAATTATGATGTCCTAACGTGTATGCGTAGTGCTATATAAAGCGAAATAATCTTGTTTATCTTTAATCAGCCTTCTCGTAGAAAAGGCTGATTATTTTTGACTCAGAAAAATACTGAATGCTCAGGCTCTATTCAGCACTTTGCCATAACTCCTCTACACGCCGGTGAATAGCTAAAAGATTTAACCGCAAATCATCGCTGAGGCGACGCTCAATGATTGTGATTGGCATCGTTAGTTTAGGGCAAACTTGAATGGTATAACACAAGGTAGTTCCAAATTCCTCACCCCGATAATCAGGCTCTAAACACCATATCCCAGAAAAGTCCTTAAAATCTCCCTCTACCATAGAGAAATTAATCTGATTAGGGAACTGTTCTTCCAAATCCAAAACTACACGGGCGCAAAAATTGAACTTGAGTAAGCGCACAGAGCCGATTTGTTCTAGTCGAATACCACCGTGAGGATGCTCTAACAAGCAACTTTGAGCCAGATTGGGAATGAATTCAGACAAGGCTTCATAGTCTGTTAGCACTTTCCAAATCCGTTCAACAGGGTGAGGAATTTGGATCCTAGCCACAATTTTTCGCTTTCTTTCGGCTATTTTCTCAATTTTAACCGCCACGTCTGGTAAAGTAACTGGATCAACAGCCAAATTGTTTTCTAGACCGGTTTCATCTCCAGCAGGGCACAGAGGAAGGTTTTCTCGGATTTTTGATTTTTCAGTCACTTTCGGAATTTGGTTGGCTTTTATCGGGAAATTTGGCCACATTCAGGATAAAACAAATTTCGCTCTTGTGGGAAATTTGAGCTTTGAAGACACTCTCAACGGCGATCGCCCCCATTCCACACAAAGTCATGGGACTCGCAAGCTTTAAGGATAAGACAATTTTAACAAAATATGTGCCCATGAAATTTATGCTAGATTCTGAATGCAGCCTCCCAGAAATGGGCTGCATCCAAGGAAATCCCCAACTAAGGAGCTAAACTTTCTGCACTCAAGGGAACCATATCACCATTTCTAGTTAGTCCTAAAAACATCGATTCTTGGGGATGAATTAATTGACCCGTCAATACACAATGTTCTTCTTTCTCAGCTGTAGCAGGTACACTAGCTCGAATATCGGATCGGGAAAATCCGGGTTTCCACTCACCTGATTTTTGTTGTACATAGTTCCAGAGGATCTCTCTAATCAAGGCCTGATATCCCTGGTTATGGGCTATTTCTTTAAGTTTATCTTTGAGTTCCCTTTCTAGGCGGATGCTGGTAACTTCCATTTCAGTAGTGGGAGTGCGCGCGATCGCATGCATAACTTTTGCTCCTTCCAGTGGACAGTCTAGTAATACAAGTGTAGTATCTTTAGAGAAATGTTAAAATAGATAAAATTTGCTGTTAAAGTAGTTTACTTATCTTTTACACCACTCCCTTGTCACAACCAATCAAGATTAATGGGTCAGTAATAATACATCACAAGCTGGATTTAGGGACACTTATAGGGGGATGTTGAGCGTCTACTTTAGGAAGATGCAGGTGAGATAATATATTGAATTTTCTAGATCATCCCTGCAACCAAAACACAGTTAACTTGGTCTGAAGTTCGTCTACCTCAAGATTGATTAACGGACAAATATAGACCAATATATAGTTATCCTATTTGAGTTGAGAAATTATCAGTGAGGAAAGGGAACACCGGAACAGGGAACAGGGAACAGAAATTGTTGACAAATCAAATACGAGTCCTATAAATAAAATAAATTCAAATAAATTCAAATAAATTTCATTCTCCGGGTCGATACAAGTGTGAGTGATTTACTCATAAAATAGTACTTAGACATAAAAAAAGGAGAATTTACTAAGTAAGTCAAGCTATTTCATAACGTAACCGATCAAAGAGCACATATTAATAAATAAATAATTTCACGCCCATTCTTTACTACTAAAGGTATTCATTGCTCATTAGTATGTGCAAGCATCACGGTGTTAAAGCTGTTATTGAGGATTGAAGATGAAGAATTATCATGTGATTTTATCCATTTTACACCCAGTGCGTTTTATAATTGTGGCTTCTGCCTGTGTCCTGCTATTTTTCTCCAGCGCCTCAGCTGCTTTTGCCATCAGTAGTTATCAAAGTGATCCTCAAGAAGGCACGACACAGCTTCTGGAAACGCAACGCCAAACTGACGAGGTAGCTAAATCCAAACCATTGGGACTCAAAGAAACTCAAGAAAAGTCAAACAAAGGACTCAATGAAGTTCAGGGAGACGCTGACATAGACAAGATGAAGACCCCTGAAAATTCACAGAGTTCAACTTCAGTAGAACAGAATGTTAAGAACCTTCTGGAAAAAGTGACAGGTAATTAGAAATACATTAGCGGTTATACCCCGATTGTTTGAATTAATCGGGGGTTTTAAATATGAATTTTTTATCTGTTTGTCTACTTACCATGTAGAGAAGATACAAGTGAGCAAAATAGCAAAATAGATAGAGTTTTAGAGTTTTGTGGGACTTGTACATAGTGAGGTTATATTATAATATAATCAATATAAGATCAGGGATTTTCTGGCTCTTGTAGTTTTCGGTGCAAACGGAAAAATGGGTGAGCATTTACCAAAACTTACTATATAAGTAAATCCCCAATCCCTACAGCAGTGTTTTCTACCATGATTGAGCGAGAGCCAATGTTAATTAAGGGAAGTTTCGGGACTAACTTAACATTATTTATTGTGCAGTCGCGCCTGTCAGATGATGATCTGCTGCTTAAATCCCGATTGCCCAAATCCCCTCAATCCTGACACACAGAAGTTATGCCAAAGTTGTAGTACCCCCTTGGTGCCACTTTTGCGAAATCGCTTCCGTGTGATTCGGTTGCTTTCCGATGAGGGGGGATTTGGCAGAACCTATTTATCCGAGGATACAGATAAACTAAATGAACGTTGTGTTGTCAAGCAATTAGCGCCGAAGTTTCAAGGAACTTGGTCGCAAAAGAAAGCAGTAGAATTATTTGCTCAGGAAGCAAAGCGTCTACAAGAGCTAGGAGAACACCCACAAATACCAACTCTTTTAGCTTATTTTGAGCAAGACAACTGTTTGTATTTAGTACAGCAGTTTGTAAATGGGCAAAATTTGTTAAACGAGTTGCAACGGCGAAAAGTTTATAGACCGGCGGAAATTAAAGCAATTTTGCTGCATTTATTGCCTGTCCTCAAGTTTATCCATGACCGTGGTGTGATTCACCGGGACATCAAACCAGAAAATATTATTCGACGACATGGTGACGGAAGATTAAGCCTCATAGATTTTGGTTCCTCGAAGCAGTTAACCACCAGAGCACAGAAGAACATGGGGACGTCAATTGGTTCCCATGGTTATTCGCCATTGGAGCAAATTAGAGATGGTAAGGCTTACCCAGCTAGTGATTTGTTTGGTTTGGGGGCTACCTGCTTTCATTTACTAACTGGAATTGCTCCCTTTCAGTTGTGGCTGGAATATGGCTATGGTTGGGTGACTAATTGGCGACAATATTTGCGAAGTCCATTGAGTACTGAATTGGATTATGTTCTCGATAAGCTGTTGAGAAAAGATATCGAGCAGCGTTACCAATCAGCCGATGAAGTCATGAGAGACTTGAAGGTAAAACAACCACTAGCACTACCAAAAGCAGCTAAATCTACCGGAAAAATACCGGTAACTCAGATTTCATCTTTACCAATCAAATATGCCTTACTGAAGAATATAGTTTTAGTCAGTGCCTTGATGATGTTATTTGGGATTGAAGATTCTTGGTATCAGCAATATCAGCGCTTTCAGACTGTGTTATTGTCTACATTGACTCAAGATCATAGTAGTGGTGGCGGGTCAGTTACCGAAGGGTCTCCCAATTCAAGTTTCAAGAATATTACCTTAGCTAAAGCTCTGGAAGGTCATGAAGATGTGGTTTTATCTGTGGCTATTAGTCCCGATAGCCAGATTTTTGCCAGCAGTGGGGAAGGGAGTATTAAAGTTTGGAATTTAGTTACAGGCGAGGTAATTACTACGGTCAATAGCCGACAAAGGGTGAATGTCGTAGCTATCAGCCCCGATGGAAGTACTTTAGTTAGTGGTGGTGATGATCAAACTATCAAAATTTGGAATCTTCCTACTGGTGAGTTACTTCGCACCCTCAGGGGACATTCCGATTCAATTCACGCCTTAGCCTTTAGCCCAGATGCCAGCACTTTAGTTAGTGGTAGTGATGATGGTACTATTAAACTGTGGAATATGGCCACGGGAAAGTTAAGAGGTACGCTCAGAGGTCATACATCTTGGGTGCGTTCACTAGCTATGAGTGCAGATGGTGTAACTCTAGTCAGTGGTAGTTTTGACAAAACTATTAAGATTTGGGATCTGCACAGAGCAGTTTTGCTCCGCACAGTGGAGGAAGATGGGGAAATAGTTACAGGTGTGGCTTTGAGTCCAGATGGTCAGACCCTAGCTATTGCTAGTCGCGATGACTCCGGCGGTAAGCTACGCACGATGACACTTGGGGATTTAGGTACCGAAGGGAAAACCCAGACACTAGCAGAGAATATCGAAACTGTAAGATCCATTGCTTTTAGTCCCGATAATACCACTCTTGTTAGTGGTGGGCGCGATCGCGAAGCGCTGCTACAAGGAGGTCGCACAATTAGACTTTGGGATTTAGCCACAGGTGAACAAATGCGCACACTTGTGGGACACGCGGATACTGTCACCGCCTTGGCTATCAGTCCTGATGGTCAGACTCTGGTCACTGGTGGTGAGGACAATACTATCATCCTTTGGCGAGTCCCTCAGTAAGAGATGTTGCATATAGCTTGCAATTGAGTATCTCGTTTGCTTAATATGAGTTCCAAGAAACACCGAACACCGACGAGATAGTAAACTGTGGAAAACAACTGGCTAGATTGACTTTGTGCATTGTTGCCCAGTCATAAGTTCCCATATATCAAAACCATCTGCCTTTAGCAGTTGTAGCAGACTTTCTTAGTTTTAGAAAAGACCCTTTCTATATACCTTGAGTTGCAAGTATATGGCTCACTTGATATGCCTATCCATCAAAATTAGACGTGATGGGCTGAGGATGTCTATTTTGCGGGTAATCGTATAATTAGGCACTAATTCTATTCCTTTGGGTCGATGTCGCCATCATGGGGAAAATGATCTATAACCTATTGACATTGGGAGATACCAGCGATACCTGAAAATAAGGTATTTTACTGTTAATTGCGACAATTATGGTATAAAAGCCAGCAATCAAATATTAGGTTACGGAATATGAATGGTAAATTGTTGACACCATTTCAACGCCAATTCTTACTGAAAAAGTTGGCAGAAGATATACCAGAATTATACCGCCAACGGATTTCAATTATGCTGTTGGCAGATGAAGGAAAATCACAAAGGGAAATATGTCGTACTTTAGGATGCTGTTCAGCTACCGCTAGACACTGGATACATATAGCCCGTAGTGGGAAAGCCCACGAATGGCAAACATCACCAGTTGGTCGTCCGAAGGCGATCAATGAGGAATATATAGCACGACTTGAAGAACTTGTCAACCATCATCCCCACGACTATGGTTATGGTTTTCGGCGTTGGACAGCTAACTGGTTAAGTAAACACTTAGCTAAAGAGTTTGGACTGCAATTGAGTGAATGTCATATCAAACGCTTACTCAAACAAATGGGACTATCCACTAAAGGTAAATCTGAAACTGCATCAGAAAATACCCATGAAGGTGTGACTTGCCAAATATCTATTACTGATATCACAGGAAAATCTAGGGGAAATACTAATGCATTTGTACCGATTCAATTGCTGAAATTTCATAAAAATTAAATAGCTATCATCCCCTAATTGAGAAACCCTTGGGGGGTGAATTAAGACGATGCTCCTCATAAACCCAGGGGTAACAGATGATTGTGTCCGTTTTTAGAAGGGGGAACCTATCAAGTACTTACTCAATTTCACAAAATCAGATGATCATTCTCTAAATTTTCTAAATTTATGGTTCAAGAATCAGTTAAAACACAAATTTCCCAGGAACTATTCAATCAAACCCTAGGATATTCCTTTTCTGTCGCCGAATTTCAAATCTATGGACAGCAACTAAAATACAGAGAACCGAAAATAGGGAAATTTTGGTCAGGGACAGGAGTTGAACCCGGTATTTATGTTGTACTTAGCAGCAAAGTGAGGTTAATTGATGACAGTGGAGAAGTAATTACCACGGTCAGAAAAGGTGAGTCCTTCGGACATCATACATTGTTTCCTAATCTTAACTGTCAGGTTTATGGTGCGCGAGCCAGTGAAAGTCTGCGTTTGTGTTTTTTCCCTGGTGAATTGCTAAAAAACTTAATGGATAAATATCCACAAATTCAAGAGCACCTAAAAACAAAAACCCATATTCTCCATTCTCCATCTCAGCAGCCATTACCAAGGGTCACTACCGGGGAAAATCACCACCAAACCAGACAAAAAATTAGTCAAGCTTACCTTCCCACTCCTACCCAAAAAGTTCGTCATCTATTACAAAGAATTACTCGGCGTTATCCCTTTTTTGCTCAACACAGCGCTTCTGATTGCGGTGCTGCTTGTTTAGTGATGGTTTCTCTCTATTGGGGGAAACAATTTAACCTCAACCGGTTACGGGAGATGGCTAATGTTGATCGTAATGGTGTATCCTTGCGTGGGTTAACCACCAGCGCGGAAAGCCTGGGTTTTAATACCCGTCCGGTGAAAGCTAATATCCAGCAGTTAGCACAACAGAAACTACCGGCCATTGTCCATTGGGAAGGAAAACACTATATTGTTGTCTATGAAATTACCCCTCAAAATGTGATAGTTGCTGACCCTGGGGTTGGTCAACTGACTCTTTCTTACGCTGAATTCCAGGCGGGTTGGACTGGGTATACACTGCTGCTAGAACCAACGGCTTTATTTAAGAATGCACAAGAAAGTACAACCCCTTTTTGGCAATTTTTTGAACTGGTCAAGCCTCATGGTGTGGTCATAGGGGAAGTATTTATTGCTTCCATCTTTATTCAAATATTTGGACTGATTACACCCTTATTTACACAACTGATTTTAGACCGTGTGATAGTACAACGGTCTCATTTAACCTTAATGGCTGTAGGGTTGGGTTTGATGATGTTTAGCCTGTTCCGTGTGGCCATGACAGGTTTAAGGCAATATCTCATCGACCACACGGGTAATAAGATTAATGTGGCTTTGGTGGTGGCGTTTATTCGTCACACTTTCCGATTACCTTTAAGCTATTTTGAAAATCGTTATGTGGGTGATATTGTCTCTCGGTTACAGGAAAATAGCAAAATTCAAAGCTTTATTTCTGGGGAAGCATTATCAATCGTTCTAGATTTTATAACTGTATTTATTTATCTGGGTTTGATGTTTTGGTACAGTTGGCAAATGGCTTTGATATCTTTAGTAATTGTCCCGCCTTTTTTGGGTCTGGCTTTGATTGCTACACCTTTTTTACAGCGAATTTCCCGAGACATCTTTAAGGCTTCAGTTCAGGAAAATAGTTACATTATTGAAGCTTTAACTGGTATCAGAACTATCAAATCAACGGCGGTAGAACAAACAGTACGTTGGCATTGGGAAGAGTTATTAAACAAGGAGATAAAAACTAACTTTTCTGGGCAAGTAATTGGCAATCGGTTACAGATTTTTAGTAATACGATTGAGGCTTGTGTATCGACTGCTTTATTGTGGTATGGGGCATATTTGGTAATTGAAAATCAATTATCTATTGGGCAGTTGGTGGCATTTAATATGCTTTTAGGCAATATTATTAACCCTTTTAAAAGATTAACTGTGCTGTGGAACCAGTTACAAGAGGTAATCATTGCTGTGGAAAGGATTAATGATGTGTTAGATGCTAAACCCGAAGAGGATATACAAGAGCAACAACGGCAAACTTTACCAGAAATTATGGGTAATATTGATTTTCAACAGGTGACCTTTCGTTATCATGAGGATGCTAATGTTAATATTCTGCAAAATGTCAATTTTTCAATTAAATCAGGACAAACAGTGGCTTTAGTGGGGCGTAGTGGGTCTGGTAAAACTACAATTTCTAAGCTGGTTTTAGGTTTGTATCCACCTACTAATGGTAAAATCTTAATTGATGGACATGATATTACTACGATCTCTTTAGATTCTCTGCGCCAACAGGTGGGTGTGGTTGATCAGGATACTTTTTTGTTTGGTAATACTATCCGGGAAAATATCTGTTTAGCACATCCTGATGCAAGTTTAGAGGAAATTCTCACCGCTGCTCAATTAGCAGGTGCTGATGAGTTTATCCAAAAATTACCTATGGGTTATGAAACTCAAATTGGTGAAGGGGGCGGTTTATTGTCTGGGGGACAAAGACAAAGAATTGCGATCGCCCGCGCTTTATTAGGTAACCCCAAACTCTTGATTTTTGATGAAGCTACTTCTCACCTTGATACGGAATCAGAAAGGATAATTCAGCAGAATTTGCAGCAAATTCTCAAGGGTAGAACTGCTTTAATTATTGCTCATCGTTTGTCTACGATCAGGAATGCTGATTTAATTTTGGTTTTAGATCAAGGTATGTTGATTGAATGTGGTAGTCATGAGCAATTAATCGACAAGCGTGGTCATTATTTCTACCTCAATCAACAGCAATTAGGTAACAAGGATTATTCCTAAATATAGGAGATGGTTGAGCGATATTTTCTGAGGTAAATTAAGGTAAATTTATGTCATATACAATCAATGAAAATGGAAAAGTCACGACGGAAGAGATTTTATCTATAACTCCTGAGACTATGGGGAAATCTCCGCAGGTTCCAGTACAGGTCAAATCTCACGCTCATTGGTCTTTTGCAACTCAAGAATTATTAGATGCTTTACCCCAAGTGTGGACTAGGGGATTACTGTACTTTTTAGTCATATTTGTGGCAATTATTTTACCTTGGG
Organism: Anabaena sp. CS-542/02; assembly: GCF_028331085.1. NCBI lineage: Bacteria > Bacillati > Cyanobacteriota > Cyanophyceae > Nostocales > Nostocaceae > Anabaena > Anabaena sp. CS-542/02. The sequence continues at coordinate 83,841 of NZ_JAQMTM010000049.1, read as the reverse complement.
CGATGTTATCTAAGGTGGATGAAACAGGTACAGCTAGGGGGAAAATTGAACCGGAAGGTAAAACTATGAGGTTAGATAGTCCGGTATCTGGAACTGTCAGAGAAATTCTGATTCAGGAAGGCCAGGAAGTCAAAGATGGACAACCTCTATTACTGTTAGATTCAGATTTAGTGACTGCTGAATTAGCTCAGGTGAAGGAGAGGTTAGAAGGACAATTAAATAGGCGATCGCAATTAACTACTCTGCAAAATCAGTTAGTAGTGACTTTCAGCACTCAACAACAACAAAATCAATCCCAGCAGTTAGAAAAACAATCCCAAATCGACCAAGCTAGACAACAATTAATAGCATTAACAAATAACTGGGAGTTACAAAAGTCGGAAAAATTATCTCAAGTCAACCAGGCTAAACAAAATTTAGCCCATAGTATCACTGCTCATAAGTTAACTGCAAGCAGCTTGGCGATCGCCCAACGAGAAGAAACCAGATACAGGGAATTATATCAAGAAGGGGTCATCCCTGAAATTAATCTTGTAGAAAAGCAAGAACAAACAAAACAAAGACAACAGCTATATGAACAAAGTCAGTCAGATATTCAACAAGCTGAATTACGTTTAGCAGAACAGCAAAGCAGTTATGAACGAGTGATCAAACAGGGAAAAGCTGATATTACCCAAGCAGAACTCAGAGCGAGGGAACAAGAACGCAGTTATGAAACCCTCAAGCGTTCCGGTGAATTAGCTTTACTACGTATTCAGGAACAACAAAACAATTTAGCCACAGAAATCACCGCACTAGCAGCAGAAATCGCTCAAACTCAAAGACAGATTGAATCTCTGAATATTCAACTAGCACAAAGGGAAGTCACAGCACCCATGAATGGGACTATATTTCAATTACCCATTCAAAAAGCTGGCGCTGTGGTTCAAGCGGGAACAATGGTCGCAGAAATTGCGCCGCTTAATTCACCTTTAGTGATGAGAGCGCAAATAGCAACCGCACACAGTGGTTCTCTGAATGAGAAATTACCAGTGAAGCTGAAATTTGATGCTTATCCTTTCCAAGATTATGGAGTCATGGAAGGAGAGTTAATGAGCATTTCTCCCACAACTATAGATATAGATACACCCCAGGGGAAAGTATCAGCTTATAACTTAGAAATCAGTTTACCAGACAACTGTATCCCACACAGAAATCAATGTATTCCCCTACGTCCGGGAGATACTGCTACAGCGGAAGTAATTTTACGTCAGCGGCGAATTATTGATTTTATCATTGACCCCTTCAAGCAATTACAAGCAGGGGATTTTAAGTTATAGCAGTCAATTCCAGAATTGTAAATTAAGTAGGACAAGATTATGTCATACCCCATGGTAGTCACTCAAGAAGATATTTTACATCAAATCAAACTATCTGGAAAAATTCCTGAAACAGTTGAGCAGATTATTCAGCGCAAAATCATTAAAAATAGGGCGGATGAAGTGGGGATAAAAGTAGAAGTTGCAGAATTACAACAAACAGCAGACCAAATGCGGTTAGTTAACCAACTCACTACCACTGATGAAACTTGGACATGGTTAAAAAAACATGGTTTATCTTTAGAGGATTTTGAAGAAATTATCTATATAACCCTCCTCACCGCTAAATTAGGTCATCATTTGTTTGCTGCTGAAGTTGAACCATACTTTTATAACCATCAAGTAGATTATCTACAGGTGATCATGTATGAAGTTATCTTAGATGATGAGGATTTGGCGTGGGAGTTGTTTTATGCAGTTAAAGAAGGGGAGAAAAGTTTTTATGATGTCGCTCATCAATATATTCAAGATGTAGAACTACGTCGCCAATGTGGATATCGAGGGGTGATGGGTCGTCAAAATTTACATCCAGATATTTCTGCTGCTGTATTTGCAGCTGAACCACCACAGTTACTTAAACCAATTGTCACAGCTAAAGGTATACATTTAATTTTTGTCGAGGATATGATTCGACCCCGATTAGATGAGCAGCTAAGTTATCAGATCATCGGCCATTTATTTGCTGAGTGGTTAAAGCAGCAGGTTGAGCAGACGGATTTTCAAATATAACACTCAGAGGATGTTTGTCAAGTCATGATTAGTGTATCTAATATTTTTAGATCCCCCTAAATCCCCCTTGAGAAGGGGGACTTTGACTCTAGTTCCCCCCTTTTTAAGGGGGGTTAGGGGGGATCAAGAAGTCTCTAAAATCACCTTATAAAACTTATCAAACATCCTCTCAGATTTAATCTTTAAATTAGGGTGGGTTAGAAGTTTCTAACCCACCCATTATTTACAGCGTATTTTATCTGAGTGAGATACAAAAGGGCGGGCTTTTCTGCCCACCCCACAAGATTTATGATATTAAGGTGTGTACTTTATTTAGTTGAAAAGTGCTGTATATTCTCTCAATATTACGTCTAGCAACTCCTGAAAATTGTGCTAAATATTCGAGTAGATGAACAAAATACAAATCTTGCTAAATGGGTTTAGACTGGTCCAAAATCGTTATCAATTGAGGGTGTAGAGTCTGTATTGTTGCTGATTCCGCCCCACCCTGTAGATAATAAAGAGAAGATCATGTCAATAAAAATGCCGATAAGACTGACAGCAATAAGTCTATTTGTGATCTGGGAGAATTGTCCGATGAACATAAATCCGCCGATGACTTTCTCCATTTCCCCTGGAGAAAGTTGCTGCAATTGAGTAGAGGCGATTTCTAGGTTTTTAATGGTGATGTTAGCCATGATTGAATTTCTCTTAGTAAATGCGGTGTTTTGGTTTTGGTCAGTTATGTATGTCCTGCGCTTCACCCACCTTCAGAAGTGAAATGTCTAGTTAATAAATAACACAGGGTGTAATTTTTACACCCTGTTTTTTTAATCAAAATTCGCTAATTTGAGTTAGCTTTTATATGACTTTTAAGCATTGTAACCATTGTAAGGATTGTAACCATTGTAACCATTGTAAGGATTGTAACCATTGTAAGTTGAATTAGTAAATAAAAACATTTGAACCCAACCTCCGATAAGCCCAGCGAAATCAGTTAATACTTGTGCAGTTGTGATCGCTTGTATAGCACCGGCATAATTCGTCCATCCACCAACAACTTTTTCCATTTCGCTGGGGGAAACTTGATTCAATGCAGTAGATTCAACTTCTAGGTTTTGAATTGTGATGTTAGCCATGATTTACTTTCTCCTAGTAAATGCTATGTTTTTGTGTTTGTGTTTTGGAATCAGGCTCTTGCCTGTTTCTGTAACTATAATCCCTGATTTATTTAGGCTTTTCAAGCTGATGAAACATGAATAACGTACATAAATAATGCTATTTATCATCATTTTAATAACGGAATAATCAAGGTTTAAGCTAATACTAATAACTAAATGATAGCATCAAGCTATTATTTCGGTTCATAATTATTGCTATTAAGATACTTTTTGTATATAAGCAGTGATAAATCCCTATATTGACTGCTAACAGTTAACTGTCAACCCCCATGAGTGGAGATTGCACTAATCATTATTAAGGTCTGGTGGGATGAATATCAATAAATAAAAGCAGGGTGTAATTTCTACACCCTGCTGTTTGGAGAACATCGATGATTTTTAGTTACTGTCTATATTAGCCAATTAATAATTGAGGTGAGTAAATGCGGTATGGTAGGGGAATCAGGTGTTTACCTGTTTCTGTAACTATCATCTCTGATTTATTGATGATTTGCCAGATGATGAAACATGAATAACGTACATAAATCATGCTATTTATGATGATTGTAATCCCTGGTTTAATGCACTACTAATAACTAACTGATACTATCAAGCCATGATTTTGGCTCATAATTATTGCTGTTAAGAGGTTGTTTGATAAGTTTTCAACAGGTAATTTTTATCTTAGGGAACAGGGAATAGGGAATAGGGAATGGGGAACACCGAAGGATTGGGGAATGGGGAACACCGAAATCATAACTTTTCAGACTTTAACTACTAATAGCGCCTCTGACTAAAATTACTGTACAGTCTACCCCAGAGGCGATCGCTTCGGGGATATTACCTTGTACTGCTTGCTGTAATAACCCTTCACGGGAAGCTCCTAAAACCACTACATCATAATCGTCGTCTTTTACCAGGTTAATCACTCCTTCCGCTACGGAGTCAGCTTGTAGGGGGATAGCAACCACATGACTGGATAACTGACGACGACCCATTAAGACGCGGATAGCTTGTTCTAAAACCGTCATATCTGGTTGTAACTGGGAGGGTTTAAACACTTGGGTGAGGCGAATATATGGATGTTCGCCCAAGGAGGCTAAAGCGGGTAAGAGTTTAATCGCTGCTGTCGCATTGGGACCGCCAGCCATTGTCACCAACCAACGGTTAAATTGAGGAGAGGTAGAGGGGGTTAATTGTGGTTCGCTCAGGAGTTCAACAGATGGGGGAAATGGGGAAGGGGAAATTTTACCCAGTTTGACTAACATCACATCGCAGGTGGCCTGGCGAATGATGGTATCTACAACATTGCCAAAAATTCGCCCCGGGGTGGAGGTTTGACCTTTCCACCCCATCAAAATCAGGTTGATGTGTCGTTCGTTGATGGTTTCTAATATGGCTTGGGCGGGGTCGTGGGCGACTCTAATTTGGGTGTGTAGAGGAATTTTCCACTTTTTGGCTAAAACTTCCGCTTGGCGTAGTAAGCGGCGACTGTGAACTGTTTTGACTGGTGTTTCTGATGGTGAAGTATGGCGGGATACTAAAATGATTTGTACACATTCTATTTCATAGTGGCGATCGCGGGCAATAGCGGCGGCCATTTCTAAGAGGATAGCGGCGGTGTGGGGATTGGCTATTGGTATCAATAATCTACCCCTGCCAATATTGGGAGATCGCGTTTGATAAACTAAATAAGAAGGTTCCCTATGTGCTTTACTCACGTTCCCATGGTTGAGGTGTTCAGCTTGGGCGCGGATAATATCTGCACGGGTAATAATTCCAATTAACTTTCTCCCTTCTACTACTGGTAGGCGGCTAATTTGATACCTATCCAGCAAATACAACACATGACTGAGGTTATCCTTGGGTTGTACTGTCATGGGGGAGGGCTGCATAATAGACCTTAATAGTACCTTCTGTGGGGGTTGGCTCTGGTCTAGGATGTAGGAGTCACTATCGCGCTTAGTCACTAAATCCGATTGTGTAATCATTCCTACCAGCTTACCCTCCTCTACCACTGGAAAACCGCGATGATGGGAACGAGAAAATACTTGCATTGCTGCTTCTAGTGTCATGTCTGCATCCAGGGTTTCTACTCGATGCTGCATGACATCATTGGCTGTTAATTTCCCTAATATCCCCTCGTTGGAAACTGCTTTAGTAATAGTGATCCCTTTTAGCTGTAATAGTTTGTCGTAGAGGGATCCCGGAATTACTTTGTCGGAAACCAAGTAAGCAGCTACAGAGACAATCATTAAGGGTAATACCAGATTGAAATCTGTAGTCATTTCAAACACAATTACAATGGCTGTAATGGGTACTTTAGAAACTGCACAAAAAAACCCTCCCATACCGGCTAAAGCGTAGGTGGTGGGTGAGTCCACGGCTAAGAAATAAGAGGCGGATACACCTACCAGATGTCCTAAACAAGAACCCAAAATCAGACTAGGCGCAAATAACCCCCCAGGCGCACCGGAACCGAACGCAATGAGAGTGAGGAGAAATTGAGATAAAAAGGCGATCGCGGCAAAAGGTATATTAGCTTCGCTAATAATCATATACTCCCTTAAACCCGCATAATTACGGAAAGATTCGGGAAGTATTGCCACTACTAAACCTGAAATACAACCAGCTATAGCCATTTTCAACGGTAAGCTGAGATGGAGATTTTGATAAATTTTAATACTAGTTATAATGCCACGGTTAAATAATGCACCCAGTAACCCCGCTAAAATTCCCAATACCAAAAAAAAGGGAATTTCTGGTAAAGAGAAGTTACTAGAGTATTGCAGCAATTCTAGGTTGAGTTGTAAACTCCCCCCACCCAACAACCGGGAGACTACACCACCAATAAAGGAAGCAATAATGGCGGTTCCTAAAGTCAGCCCTGATAAATCTTGGAGTAATTCCTCGACAATAAATAATACACCAGCAATGGGGGCATTAAAAGCAGCCGCTAAACCAGCACCCGCACCAGCTGCAATCATCTGACGGCGATGGTCTGGGGAAGTGGGAACCCAGTTACTCATCCCTGCTGCTAAACCCGCGCCTACGTGAACTGTGGGCCCTTGTCGCCCTAAACTCAACCCGGAACCAAGGGTAATGATGGCAGTAACTAACTTGATAATTGCCACTTGCCAGGATAATCTAATTGGTACATTAGCAAGGGTGGCTTTAACTTGGGGGATACCGCTACCTGAAGCTTCTGGCGCAAATCTATTGACTAAATACCCGGCTATGAACCCAAAGCTCATACCAATGGTCGGTAATAACAACCATGCTGGCACAATTTGAGTGGTCTGTACCCGCCAAGTACCCAACCATCCCGATCCCATTTTCAAGCATACCGCACCAAAGGCCGCTACAAGACCAATAATACAAGCTTCGGCGATCGCTAAACCTCTTGTGGGTTGCAACCAGATACGAAGGCGCTGAGTCAGAATAGAAAGGCCCATATGAAAATATCAGTAGATACTTACTAGATTACCCACATGGCTAGCGAATGTTGCGATTATTGTCCCCCATCCTCGTACAGGGGTTGGGGGTGGGGTGCCCATGGTCGCCCCTACCCACACTGGCAAACTCTCATCATAGTCGAAGTTTTCAATACACTTTACCAATTGTAGATAATCCTTCTACTATCAAGGATGGGGTATAACAAGACCCATTCCAATCTGCGTCACTACCTAATGCTACTAGTTGTTTGAGAACTGTGTAAACGTTACCTGCCACCATGGTATCCTTAACACGCCCAATGATCTCACCGTTTTTGACCCGATAGCCCAAATCAACATTAATGGAAAAGTCACCAGAAATACCGTTGCCACCACCGAGCATTTGATCTACAATTAGCCCATCATCCATTTGATGAATTAGTTCTTGTAGCGATGCCGAACCAGGCTGAATCAAGAAATTAAATAAGCCAGGACTAGGATAACTGCCAAAACTAGGACGAAACCCATTACCGGTGCTATTAATACCCAGTTTGTTGGCTGTGGTGCGATCGCAATAGAAATTCTGTAAAATTCCGTTTTGGATAAAAACTACAGTAGTAGTGGGAATACCCTCATCATCAAAAGGACAACTATAGGGACCTGCTTGGGGATCTTGGTAGAGGGTGAGACTAGGGGAGATGACTTGTTGACCTAGGCGTTCTACCCAGGGGGAAGCTAATTCTAAAATCCGCTTACCATTCAAAGCCGCTTGTACGGTTCCCCAAAGCATATCCGCAGCCTTAGAGGTAAACAAGACGGGAACCCTACCCATGGGGGGTGGGACGTTGTTTATAGACCAATCTAGTCTTTGTAAAATTTGATCAGCTAATTTTTGCGGGTGCAGAATATCCCTCTGGGTTTCTCCATCAGCCACACTCAAAAAATCATCGCCCTTGACCCATTCCGCAGCCATGTAGGAGCTGAGAGTAGTGTCAGTGTAGTAACAATCTAAACCTGCACTATTACAAAGTCTGGTAGTTTCCACATCACATTCCCAGTCACTGTTGCAAAGCACATCGGGATAGACATCACGGATGAGAGCGATCGCCTGTTTCCCCCAATTGACCAATACTTCTAAGGATACAGATTTCCCTATATCTGGATAATTGGGCTGATAATTCTTGACTAACTCTACTGATTCCGGTACACTAATACGACTTAACGCTAGAGCTCGTTCTACCATTGTCTGTGGAGAGACACAACCATAAGCTACCGTGAGTCCCGGTCGTCCATCGCGCCATAGTCTTAGTGCTGTACCTTCAGATTCGCTGGTTTCTACCTGTTTGAGACGGTTAGCTTCAAAAAAGACAGGACGAGAAAGCGATCGCGACTGATAGACCTCTGCTGCTTCCGCTCCCGATTTAATAGCTAGTTCTAGCAGATGTTCTGCTAGGGTGTCTTGTGAGAAATTTTCAGAACCCATGACCCTCGATCAATTGTCGTGTTTGGATTTGTCACCGAGCAAATGAATCAACGCAGATAATTATCCCAAATCATTGGTACCTATCCGCGTTGTCTGCACCGAGAAAATTTTGCTAAAATTAGCCGGCTGTATGAATATATACTGATATTATGTTTTTTCCTTGCTCAAAAGTCCCCCCCCAATTAGCCCAGATTTAAATTAGTCCAGATTTAAATTTTGCAGCAGCCAAAATCCGGTAAAAGATTCTGCTTGAGGATCAGACTGGACACCAATAAAATGCACTCCATTAGCTTCTTGTTTGGCTTTTTCGTAACCTTTGGCTTCTGCTAAAGTTTGGGGGTTGTTGATATTAGCCAAAATCCAACTTTCAGTAGCACCGGTTTCTAAAATTAATCTTTGCCCTTGTTTAGTGTCAAAGTTCAAGCACGCCAACTCTAAACCCGACATCCACCCCGCTATAGGTAAGGCTCTGGGTGAAAAAATTAACACACCAGGAATGCGAGTTTCTGGGGACACCTTGGCCAGTTCTAAGGGAAAAGCCTCACCAAAACCAATATCCCAATCTGGCATATCAGCAAATTCAGCAGCTTGTAGGCTAACAAATGCCCATTGTTCCCCCTCTAAAGCATCCGGTAACCGTTGGGGTAAAGGGCTGTCTAAACGCACCGATGCGCCTACCCCCCCTTGATACCCTGGTTCTTGAGGATAAACCTCCTCCATTCGCTGTTTCAACCATTGATTGAGAACTAAAATCCGGCGGCTAGCTTGAGCGGGGATACCCGCATCCTGACAAGCTTTAGTGATCATATTGTTCATTTGACGGCGAAAGAAGCGGATTTTGATTGGTGCTTCCCCAGCCTTGTCAATGGCCTCCTGTAACGCCGTCCGCAACCAAACCGAATTTACCTGAGTACTGGGACAATACTTGGCATAACGAAATAAAGATTCCGGTTTGGTGCGAATATCTGACGGACTTTCGCATATTAAGACTTCCCAAACTTTTTTCTGCTTTTCATCTAAAATTGGACGAGAGTAAAAATCAATTTCCCAAATACTACTCATGTTTGGTTCCGTAAAATTCTGGCGACTTGATATTTTTTGATATTTTTATCTTAAGAGGGAATGGGGCGCAAACCAGTCGAGTAATTACTGATCACGTGCAAGGTAAAAACTTTACAGGATACCAGCTTTGAGGTAATACCCGGACTTTTAAACAGGAAACGAACTCTGAGAGGATGTTTGATAAGTTTTATCAGGTGATTTTAGACACTTCTTGATACCCCCTAACCCCCCTTCTCAAGGGGGGAAATAGAGTCAAAGTCCCCCTTCTCAAGGGGGATTTAGGGGGATCTAAAAATATTAGATACACCATGAGGGACTTTCCAAACAACCTCTGAGAGGATGTTTTAAAAGGTATGATTAGTGTATCAAATATTGTTTTACCCCTCCCTCACCTTTCCCTTTATAGGGGAAAGGGGACTGGATTTTATTGTTTTTTGTGTGTTCCCTATTCCCTGTTCCTGTGTTCCCTAAGATAAAAATTACCTGTTTAATACTTTCCAAACATCCTCTGAGAGAGGATATAAACTGTCAGTAAAATCTCTGGAAATTAAAACTTGTTCAAACATAAATAAAATAATTAATCAATAATCAACAAAATAATGGGTGGGAGACATATCCCCGTCCGGAAAGTTTTTTCTGGGTTAAACAGGGTATTTTCCCGGCTCTACGGTTACTAGTAACTCAGGAAGGTTAAAATAGGTCTGATTTCTTCCTGAATAGAAAAACTATGACAATCTATCCCCATTCTACTCTCCAAAGTGCCTTTGCTGACCGCCGTGTCCTCAAAGTTATTAGCGGCTTGAATAACTTTGATCGCGATCGCGTAGCTGCTACTATCAAAGCAGCTGAACTCGGTGGTGCAACTTTTGTCGATATCGCCGCCGATGCTGATTTAGTCCAGATGGCTAAAAACTTGATTAATTTACCGGTTTGTGTATCAGCAGTTGAACCAGAAAAGTTTGTCTTAGCGGTTAACGCTGGTGCTGATTTAATTGAAATTGGTAATTTTGATAGTTTTTACGCCCAAGGACGGAAATTTACCGCTGAGGAAGTTTTAGCACTGACTCACCAAACCCGCGCCCTGTTACCAGAAATTACCCTATCTGTGACAGTTCCCCACATCCTAGAACTAGATCAACAAGTACATCTAGCAGAGGAACTAGTCAAAGCCGGCGCTGATATTATCCAAACCGAAGGCGGTACCAGCAGTCAACCTACACACCCTGGAACTTTGGGGTTAATTGAAAAAGCAGCCCCCACTTTAGCCGCAGCTTATGAAATTTCCCGTGCTGTTTCGGTACCTGTACTCTGTGCTTCCGGTATTTCCAGCGTCACCGCACCTTTAGCTATAGCTTCTGGTGCTGCTGGGGTTGGTGTTGGTTCTGCAATTAATCAACTTAACAGTGAAGTGGCGATGATTGCTGCGGTGCGGAGTTTAGTTGAAGCTTTAGCTAGTGCTAACAGCAGAGCAATTATTTAATTTCAGATCTGATTCTAAGGGAATAATTGCATCTGTACCTATGCGTTGCTGCTAAAGCAGCAGCGCTGGGGCCATGGACTAGGTGGGACTCAAATAAGTTCTACAATTGAGCAGTTAACCTTTACCGAAGTTCAATCAAAATCCCTGGAGTCCTTATTCTGATGTTTTGATGCTCTTATTTCCCCACAGACCAAGAACGAACTTGACCCAAAGTTACAGGAATCCTATCACTAACATCAATAGTAAACAGATACACTTTTTTAGCTCTGCGGCCATTTTCCGGGTCAAAAAACTTTAATTTCACATCCCAACAATCACTATTAATCCGACAGAAAGGACTTTTTTCTACTTCAATACTATCAAGCTGCATACCCGTAGAAATAGCTTGGCTAAAACTAGAAGCGGCTTGAAAAGCATTAGTGACAGAAAAATTCAGCGCCCGATCTTTAGCAGTTTTTCCTACATTTTGTAAATCATAGTAAACTCGATTTAAGAAACTACTTAAAGCTTTGCGCATTGCCATTTCTTGGGCTGGTGCTGTGCCTTCCGTAATCACAGTTTGCAAAGCTGCATCTACCAAACTGTTAACTTTCCAGCCATACATTCCCCTAGTATTAGTTAGAGTAATTACAGGTACAACTTGACCAGAAAATAACTCTACAGTTCTATCTGTTAACCTGGCGGGAATACTCACCCGTTCCACAAAATCATCACTGTCTTCTGGTTGAATTTGTCCCTCTAACATGGCAATTAGAGTTTCATAGATATCAGCAGCAAAACCGCTAACGGGTTCTAGAGCATAAATGGGAGTTAGTTCTTGGTTGAGAGTCCAAATTAAAGGTTTAGCTTCGCTGGGGTTTGCTGACAGATAATCCACCATTTGCTGGGTATCATAAGGGTTAGCAGGGATAATTGCACCGTCAATATTCACTGCTGGCATTAATTGTTTAAAAGAGTCCCTTCTGGCTTCATCACCAAAGTCATAACCAATAGTACCCAAAGCATAGACAAGTTTAGAAGCCGCACTAGGGGTAACACCTTCTGTTATTTCACTTCTTGGAATAGTAGCAACTGCTACACCAGATTCTCCTTCCCAGTCTCCGGCTGAGAATGCCTTTTCCAAGGCTCTGCCTGATGATATAGTGAGGGGCACAGCTTCTGATGTTGCATTCCCTGGTAGAACCTGGGAACGAGAGATTTTTACCCCCTTCTCCTGATAGGAGAGGGTTTGGGTGTGAGGTTCTAACCTTTCTCCCGTCAATAATTGAAACGCACCGGGAATATTCAACTTACCCAACAAACACCGTTCCGGTTCTTCCACATCTTCCGGGTTACAGGGAATAGCACTATTTAAAATTGCTTCCCGCACTGCTTCCGCGTTGGGTTGTTCTCCCCGTTGTAGTTGCATACTCATTAATAATGCAGAAACACCTGTAACAATAGGTGCAGCGCAACTTGTACCTTTTTGTTTGATAGGTTCTTCGGTTCCTGGTTGTGCGCCTAAGATATTTTCCCCATTGGCCATTACACCCTTATTTTGATATTCTCCCCCGTAATTGCTAAATTTAAAGGGTTGTCCGTCGTCACGCATTGCACCAACGGTAATTACACCTGGAAGAATTGAGGGAATACACCAACATTCGCCTTTATCATTACCACCAGGGGCAATAATTAACATATTATTGTCTTGGCATTGTTTGACAGCACGGGCAAATAAATCTGGTGCTACTCCGGTTTGGGTGGGGTGACAAGCAGCGATATGGATGATATTTGCACCCCATTGCAAAGCTGTATTAATGGCGTGGGTGAGGTTGATGGGGGAAATAAAATCATCACCAGCGAAGGAAATGGGAATATTTAATGCTGTACATAAAGGAGCAATACCAGGGGCGGGTGTGTTGTGTTGCCCTAAAATTGTGCTAGAAATGTGGGTAGCATGACTTGATAATTCTATCCGTTGTCTAATAGCTTCGGGAAAGGGGGCAAAAAATGCTTCTCGTTCTTTTTTCGCTTCTTCTTTGTCGTGGTCTGGGTCTTCTTTTTTGTCTTTTTGTTGTTGGTTAAATTCTAAATATAAGTTGAGATAATAATAATATTCTTCGTTGAGTTCAATATCTTCTGACCAGTAGGGTTTAAATTGAGTAAAATTTGCACCTTGAAAACAACTACGTTCTAAGTCCGCAGCACCGTCAAGGATAGCAATTTTAATCCGGGGGTCGCCTTTTGTGCGTGTCCAAATTTGGGAAATTCCGGGGATGTCTGTCAGGTTAGGCATGGTTTTGATTGTGTTGTTGTAATTGGTGTTATAATAATTAGGGGTAAAAAGTCTAATTTTTTATTTTTTTTATAAAGTTAATGCCAGCTAAAGATATTTTTCATGATGCTGTTAGGATAGGGTTAGAAAAAGAGGGTTGGGTGATTACAGATGATCCTTTAAGGATAGAAGTCGGTGATGTAGAAATGTATATTGATCTCGGTGCAGAGCAAGTTTTAGCTGCTGAAAGAGAAGGAGAAAAAATAGCGGTGGAAATTAAGAGTTTTATTGGTACATCTAATATCTCTCAATTTCATCAAGCCATTGGACAATTTTTTAATTATCATTTGGCATTAGAAGAACAACAACCAGAACGAGTTTTATATTTAGCTGTTCCTTCAGGAATTTATTACTCTTTCTTTCAATTACAATTTATCAAAACAGTTGTTGAGCGTTCCCAACTTAAAATCATGATTTATGATCCAATTCAAGAGGTAATTGTATCATGGAAAAACTAGAACAATATCGCAATTATGTCAAACAAGTGATCACAGAATATGCTCAATTAGGTTCAGCTAAGGATGAAATTGAAGAACAATTGATTTTTGATACCGTTGGCGACCATTATCAATTAATGTATGTAGGTTGGAAAAACAGACGACGGCAGCATGGTTGTGTTTTGCATTTAGATATTAAAGATCATAAAATTTGGATACAACATGATGGAACTGAAATTGGCATAGCGGATGAGTTAGTTAAATTAGGAGTGCCAAAATCAGATATTGTTTTAGCATTTCATGAACCTTTGGTGAGACAATATACAGGTTTTGCTGTTGGTTGATTTTCATATATAGCAGGGAACAGGGAACAGGGAACAGGGAACACAAGTGAAAGTCCTTCTGTGTATGGTTTTTGGTTAAATTCTCTATCTCATTCAAGTGCATACCGCTATAAGATTTTCACATGAATTTTAGATCATTTTTGGAAATATTTACATTATGTCATACAGTGATTTTACTCTTAGAAAAGTTAAGCAAACTTTTGGCATAAATACCATTGAGGATCAAAAGTTTCTACCAGAAATCAAGCCAATTGCTGCTAGTGGGACTCTGACAGATTTTCTAGCTGAAAGTTTACCGTTAGCTATAGCGACAGGAAGTGAAAAAGCACGTTCTGAGTTAATTATTAGTCCGGTTTTACTAGAAGTCCGTAAGATATTACAAAGAAAAATTAGTTTATTTTCTGGTACAGATTTTACTGTAGATTCGGCTTTAGGATTGAATGGAGTCTGTGATTTTGTTCTGAGTCGTTCACCGGAACAGTTAGAAGTTGAAGCACCGGCGGTGATGATTGTGGAAGCCAAAAAAGCAGACTTAAATCCTGGTATTGGTCAGTGCATTGCGGAAATGATTGCTGCTCAAAAATTTAATGAGATTAATAATCAACCCATTGCTATAATTTATGGTAGCGTAACTAATGGCACTGCTTGGCGATTTATACAATTAACAGAACAAACTGTAACAATTGATTTTACAGATTATCCTCTTCCTCCTGTTGATGTCATATTAGGCATTTTAGCTTGGATGGTAACTTCTGCTAACTAGATAATTGTCACCAATCAGGATTTACAGTTATTGAGCGATAGCCTGACTGGTGACTAACTGGATAATCTACTAATAAAATCCTCATATTCTGGACTTGCTAAACCCTGTTGGACAACGGTTAACACTTTTCCTAAATCACCTGCTAATAATGCTGTTTTGTCTAACCATAAACCAGGGAAAACCTGAGAGCAAGTTATACCATCTGCATTGGGTTGAAGTTGAATATACTCTCCTTGTTGTAGCCTAAACCAATCAAATTGATAGTCATAAACTCGCCAGATTAAATATTCTTGGACTTGATTACGACGATAAACTTTGAGTTTTTCATGTAAATCATAGGAAGCACTAGAAGCAGCAATTTCTACTATTAATTCTGGCGCACCTTCTACATAATCATCTTTATTTATTTTTGATTGTCCTCCTGTTTCAATTCTTAATAAAGCATCCGGTTGTGGTTCGTTATCTGTATCAAGAAGGACGGTAGTATTATCGGCGAAACCTATGCCCGGTGTAGCTGCTTTATAAACTCCCAGCCAAGTCATAATATAAGCATGGGGTTCTCCATGACTTTTGATTCTTAATGGTGATGCCACGTAAACTACTCCTTCAATTAATTCGGCTTTTTTGAGATTCGGCATGGCATGATAACGCCGTTCAAATTCATGACGGGTTAATTTGTCGCCGTTTTCTAGGGGAGGAATAGTTAAGATGGGAGACATGGCTTTAGGAGATATCATATTTAAGCTATTTTTTGTAATATTTGGGGTTGGGGTATGGGCTTACCGATTTGATTATAGCCATACACCAAATCTTCTAACACTTCCTTGGCATTTTCTAGAGCTTCTTCATAGCTTTCTCCGTGGGTTTTAGCATATTTTCCCCACTCAGGTAAAAAGGCAATATAGGCTTGATCTTCGTCAGACCATTGAATTAAAATACTATATTTCATAGTTCATCTCCTTTTTCTAATTGTTCAAGTTCTTTGATACTTTCTATTATATCTTTCTCTTGATAAGGTTTTGCATCTTTGCTGTCTTTGCCAGATAGAACTACAGGTTTTGGTAAAAGTGGATGAATCCAGTAAGAATGACTACCTTTTCCCCGCTTTGGTAATAACGTAAATCCTGCTTTTTGCAACATCTGTTTTAATTCTCTAATTTTTTTGGGCATTTAGTTTTATTTATTTGGACTTCTGGAAATTGCATTTGAATGATGTTATTTAACGTTTTGGTGATTTTGTGATTTAATGTTGTTGGGTTGCGCTGTCGCTTAACCCAACCTACATCTCTATTATTCAATCTCAACGCCCCGACTGTAGCACGACCACAGGCTGTCAGACCGATAATTTCTGTCCCCTCTGGACTCCAAGTAAAATGTTTTTGCCACTGTTGTTGACGAGGATTAAATAGAGAAATTATTCTGCCAGATTGAGGGTCTAAATCCTCAGTTTGTGTCCATTTATATTGATTACATAATTCACACGCTAAACAGAGATTATCTTCTGTATTATCTCCTCCTTTCGCTAAGGGTTGGATATGGTCAGCAATCTGCCCATAATATAATCTTGATGACTAAGGCAATACTCACAGCGATTTTGTGCCCGTTCTCTCACTTTTTGGCGTATGGTTTTAGATAGAGAACTCATAGTGATAAATCCGATATAAAATCTAAATAGTGGTATCACATCCCCGACTTCTTTGATCATCATCTTCATAATTTATCACTCATGATAGAAGTCGGGGATCTAGTTTAAATTTCTCATATATTCCCGAAAAACGGAAGATAATGAAAACATCACCTTATCTTCTTTAATTTTCACCACTAAATACCGTTGCTGCAAAGATTGTAAACCGTTATTAAAATTAACTGAGGATAAATTTAAGGTTTCTATTAACGTTTCTCTTAATTCTTCTCTGTAAATAGGGGTTTCAAATTTACTCAGTTGTAATACTATTTGTTGTTCTATAGGTGATAAACGGTTAAAAGTCTCTTGAAAATAAGACTGCATTTGCTGGGTAATATGTAATGTATTTTCTGCTAAAAATTCAACAACTTCACCATCATAATTTTTGTTGATTAAGACCGTAATAGTTTTTAAAAACATCAAGTTACCTGTATATAGCTTGATTAAGTCTAACCAAATATCCTGATTTTTTAAGCCTGTGTTTTGGAGAATATCAGGATGATATAAACCTGAGATTTCTAAAGATTTGATGGGATATAATTCTATATCTAAAGATTCCATTTCTGGACATTGTTCTTGACTAATTAATATAATATTACTTTGATGTTGGGTTTCTGTAACAAGTTTGAATAGGGTTTGATAATCTTGATATTCTGGTTGATATTTTCCCGCAATTTCACCAGGAGTAAAGATATTTTGGATATCATCAAGGATGATTAAACATCTGTTGTTGGTGAGAATATTAAATAGTTGTTTGATTTTATCGTCTAGATTTTTTTCAGGTTCTTGTTTACAGACTTGCAATAAATCATCAATCAGTAAATTTAGAGATTTGGGATATTTTAAACTTTTCCAGATAATGATTTCAAATTTATCGAGGTTTAAATCTATGAATCTTTTTACTAGGGTGGTTTTACCTATTCCTGATGTTCCTAAGATGGAGGTTAAGCGGGTGTTTTGGTTTAATATCCATTGGGTTAGGGTTTGCAGTTCGGTTTCTCGGTTGTGAAATTTGATGATTTGGGGTGCTAGGGTGAGATCATGGTAAATTGTTTTAGTTTTATATTTCTGTGTATTATTATCTTGCTCACCTTTATTATATTGAAAAGTTGCTTGTGAACTAAAATTAAAAGTATGGTTATTATTTTGTTTATTTTTATTTTGAATAATAATTGGTGATGATGTTATGTGTAATCTTTCAAAAGTAGAACGAAAATTATTTTTTTTAATATCTTCACCTAATGCTTTAGATAAAAGTTGCCATAGTTCAGAACCTACATCACCTATATGATTTTTAGTAACATTGTGTTTTTGTGCAATATCATCATAGGTTTGTCTTTCCCATGTTCCTGCAATTACAGCAGTTTGAATATCATCTAGATGCTTTCCAGTTTTATCAAAGACTATCTGATCAACAAATTTTACAACTTCGTTTACAGTCATAAAAGCTATACATAGTATGGTTTTTAACCATTATAGCTAAATGTGATCCCATTTTTTCCGTTCTTTTCCGGTTTTTTTCTTAGTATTTTGTAAAACAAGAACAGTATAAATCCGTATTTGCAAGACTGAAAACTATAGTATAAAGAATTAATCTACACATAAACAACAAATACAATGACTACAAAAGCTAGACAAGGTTTAGCACGTTTTATTACTACAGAAGCTATTGCACCAAATAATGATGCTGGTTATCAAAAAGTTTGGGATGCAGTCAGAGAAGCATTTTCTTCTAGTCGTGAGTCTAGTATTGGGTATTGGCGTTATCCTCTTTTTCTGCAAGTTGGCAATCGCCGCAAAGAACCAGATATACTTATTGTTGATCAACAATGGGGGATTATTGTAATAGAAGTTTGTCCTGTAAATATTGAACAAATTACATCAGTTAATGATAATTATATCCAGTTTTCCGATAATACTCTACAACAAAATTATTCTCTGGCAAATATTTTTCAATATGCCGCAGTTTTGCGTAAATATTGTGATCAAGAACCTATTAAAACTCCGGAATCAGATATTCAACAAAAAATCATTGGACGTACTTTAATTGCTTTTCCCAATATTAGTACAAAAGAATGGCAAGAAAAAGGATGGACGGGAACAGAAGAGGGTACACCATTTATATTTAATAATCAACTGGGTGAAGTTGGTTTAAAAAACCGTATAGAAAAAGCTCAGGCGGCGATTACAGGCGAACCATTAAATGATAGTCAATATAAATCTCTTTTGAGTGTTATAAGTGGAACATCTATTCTGCGTAAGTTTTTAGAAAAAATAGAATCTGCTGATCATCAAAGTCTTTACAATATATTAGTAGAAGCACAAAAACTGATGTATGAATGGGATATTAAACAGGAACATATTGGTAAAACTATTCCACCAGGTCCACAACGAGTAAGAGGAATTGCTGGTTCAGGAAAAACTGTTCTTTTTAGTCAAAAAGCAGCAGTTATGCATCTGAAACATCCTGAATGGAAGATCGCTTTTGTCTTCTTTACTCGTAGTTTATATGACCAAATCGAAAAATTATTTGAGTTATGGATAGAGCATTTTACTAATGGAGAAATCGAATATAAAAATTTAGCTGGTTCAAATTTAAGAGTTCTTCATGCTTGGGGTGCAAGAGATAGAGACGGTTTATATGCAGAAATTTGTAAAATCGAAAGGGTAAGAAAGTTAAATCCAGGTGATACAGGAGAAGGAAGTCCTAATAATGGATTAGCCTATGGTTGTCGAAACTTTTTGGAACAAAAGCCGAAATTCAAACCTATTTTTGATGCTTTAGTGATTGATGAAGGACAGGATTTAATGACTGAGGCTTATCTAAAATTTACAGCAGAAGATGGTGAAGAGAAACAGTCAATTTATTGGTTAGCATATCAATCATTAAAATCTGTTACTGAGGATCAACCTGAGCAAAAACGTCTGATTTGGGCTTATGATGAGGCACAGACTATACATTCTACAGGAGCAGTTGCACCAGCGGGAAAAGAAGTATTTGGTGATAAACTCCGTAATATTCTGGGTGGTAGTAAAGGTGGTATTTATCCGGGGGGTATTCGTAAAGCTTATGATATGGAACGTTGCTACCGTACTCCTGGAGAAATCTTAACTGCTGCTTATGCTCTTGGTACTGGTTTATTAAGAACAGAAGGAATGTTCAAACCTCAACGCATGACTAAACGAGACTTAGAATCTATTGGGTTTGTGGTAGAAGGTAAAATCAGCAGTAATGCTAAAATTACTATTACCAGACCTCCAGAAAATTCACCTAATCCTGTTCCTAGCCTCTCTAATCATCCAGTTATTAAATTTGAAAACTATGATTCTCGTGAAGATGAGCTTTTGGCATTAGTAGAGAAAATTAAATATAATTTACAAGAAGATAAATTAAACCCTAGTCGCAACATTTTAATAATTGCTTTGGGTTATACTACTCCGCCTTCGTATAATGGTAATAACTTAGAAAGAAAAATAGCTGATTTTCTAATAAATTGTGGAATTGATATTTATATTCCTAGCGCATTATCATTAAATAATATTCAACCTGAATGGCCTAATAATAATCGTGATTTATTCTGGTTTGATGGTGGTATAACCGTTTCTAGAATTGATCGGACTAAGGGAAATGAAGCAGATATGGTTTATGTAGTTGGGTTAGACAACATTGCTAAAAAGGAAAGCGATACAAAACTACGAAATCAATTATTTGTAGCTTTAACGCGCTCTCGTGGTTGGGTCAATATCAGTGGTATTGGTAATTATCCTTTCTATGAAGAAGTAAATAAAGTAATTGCACAAGGTAATACTTTTACTTTCACTTTAAAAGGAGTGACACCACTTCAAAATGCTAATGATGATTTAACTGAAGAAGATGAACAAAATCTTTAATATTCAGTAGTAGGTTGGGTTGAGGAAAGGAAACCCAACACCACATATATCAATCTTGAATAAACTCACCTATTTACAATAATAGTTTAGATAAATGAAATTGTCACCAATCAGGATGTGCAGGATTTCAGAGGATGTTTGTCTAGTCATGATTAGTGTATCAACTATTGTTTGACCCCACCCTCACCTTTCCCTTGATAAGGGAAAGGGGACTGGATTTAATGAATTAAATGGGGTAATGATGTGATAAAAATTACCTGTTGAAAACTTATCAAACAACCTCTGGGTAATACTGTTCTACCCCAAGCTGTCTTTGACAGCATAAATCACCTGGTCTTGCTGTAACTGGGTGAGTTCTGGGAACATGGGTAAAGATAACACCTGATTACAAGCTAACTCAGCTACTGGTAATTGTCCGGGCTGATAGCCTAAATATTGATATACTGGCTGTAAATGTAAAGGATGGGGATAATAAACCATGGAATTTACCCCCCGTTCTTGTAGTTGACTCCGTACCCAGTCTCGGTAGTTGGGGCGCACTATTCCCTCAGTGCTGGAAATGCGAATAGTATACTGATTCCATACACTCAGCCCCCCGGGTATTTCTTGGGGGACAATAATATCTGGAATGTGACTGAGAAACTGCTGGTAATAAGCGGCGATCGCCCGTCGTTGGTGATTCCAAGTATCAAGATAACGGAGTTTAATTTGCAAAATAGCCGCTTGCAGACTATCTAAGCGACTATTTATACCAATTTCTTCGTAGTAATAGCGATTTTTCTGCCCATGCTCCTTGAGTATCCGTAATTCTGCTGCTAGTTGAGGATCATTGGTGGTAATGGCTCCACCGTCACCGCACCCGCCGAGATTCTTAGTAGGGTAGAAACTAAAGCAGCCAATATCTCCTATGCTACCAACTTTTTGATTATCCCAGGTTGCACCTGTGGCTTGAGCGCAATCTTCAATCACTGCTAAATTGTGAGACTTAGCGATGGCCATCAGTGCTGTCATATCCACCGGTTGACCAAATAAGTGCACCGGGATGATTGCTTTGGTTTTAGGTGTAATGGCTGCGGCTACTTGCTGCAAGTCAATATTTAAAGTATTACTGTCAATATCCACAAAAATTGGTGTTGCACCCACCGCGCTAATAACTTCAGCCGTGGCCACAAAGGTAAAGGGTGTGGTAATCACTTCATCACCTGTACCAATTTCCAGAGCTCGTAAAGCTAAGTAGAGAGCATCAGTACCTGAGTTGCAAGCTATACAATGATTAGTCCGATGATAGGCAGCAAACTCTTGCTCAAAGCTTTCTACTACAGGGCCACCAATATAACGCCCAGAAGTTAAAACTTCTAAAACCGCCGCACTCACTTCTGCTGCAATAGTAGCATATTGGTGCTGAATATCAAAGGCAGGGACGGAATTTACGCTCTGGATCATAAGTTTTCATTTGCTCTGAAAATACAAAGAATGCACTGGGACAGCCAATTGTGAGGCTCGTTGACTTTTATTAAACAACTTGCTCAATACGTCGCTACGGATACCCATCAAAGCTGGGTTTTTACTGTAATTATTGTATGGTTAACAATACCATTGTTAAGCAGTCAGTCTGTGGGAGATGAATAACCTATGCAGGATTTAATAAGGCTGGATTTGGTTGATTTAGTGATTGCGGTGGGATTGATGGCCATAGCCATCGGTTTATCTACCTGGGAAAGGTTAGGACTAGAGTTAAACTTAGCTATGGCTACCGGTAGAACTATCTTACAACTACTCGTATTAGGATACGTTTTAGACTTCATATTTGCTTTGGATAATGTTTGGGGAGTTTTGGCGATTTTAGCAGTAATCTTAACTATTACAGCTATGGTGGCCAAAAATCGCATCAGTGTGAAAATTCCCCGGGTTTTACCTTTGGTATGGGGCGCAATTTTAATTAGTACAGCTTTGACGGTTATTTATACTAACTTCTTGATTATTCAACCGGACAGGTGGTATGAACCCCGTTATGTAATTCCTCTAGCAGGGATAGTATTAGGTAATGCGATGAATGCAGCGGCGATCGCCGGGGAACGTCTTGTTAGCACTCTGAACTCACAGTATGTGGAAATAGAAACACACTTGAGCTTAGGTGCGACTCCCCACCAAGCAGTTAGCCAATACCGGAAACAAGCCATTAGAAGCGCATTTTTACCAACTCTCAATCAAATGATGCTCATGGGTATGGTGGCTATTCCGGGAATCACCACCGGACAGTTAATCGCCGGAATTAGTCCCCTTGATGCTGTATACTACGAAATTGTAATTATCTTTATGGTGGCCATGGCTAACTTGCTGACAAGTATTTTAGTCACCAGAGGATTGTATCATCAGTTCTTTAATTCTGCTGCCCAGTTGGTGACCCCTGGGGATTGATGGCGATTTTGTTAGAATAGGGGTTTACCTTCCCCAGGAGCTAAAGTGTCTGAATCTGTGCCAATACGCGATAGCTATCTCGCTTTAATTGATGAAATTGTGGAATCTACCCTCCAGGGCAAAATTAGCTCTGTAGAAATGGTGTATCAAATATTGCAAAAAAAAATAAAGGCGGGAACAGGAGAAATATTTGAATTAGTATTGAGCGATCGCCTCAGTAGCATTCAAAGCCAAGTTGATTCTCAAACAGATGAACTGAAAAAAGCCAAAGCCAACCGTAAATTGAGAGCGGTGAAAACTATTCAAACTCAATGGCAAAGATATTCCCAGCACTATCAAACCACAGAAGCGATCGCAAGCGCAATTAAAGAAATTACCACGGCCGCTACAGATGAACGTCTGACGATTTTTTTACGTGTTATCGACCCCAATCAAAAGCAACCACTAAATATACAGTCAACAAAGCAGTTAGCCAGCGGGTTACAACAATTTGCTCAGGTAGATACTGACTTACAGGAAATATCCCAGGGAATTACCCGCGGTTTAGCTAACTGGGAACGACTACAAGAGCACCTAGTCAGCTGGATGTATGAAAGCAATCAACAATTAGGTTTTGGTGGGGTTCCCACAGAAAGTGGTCCTTGGGCAACTTGGGCAAAGCAGGTTAATAGTAATGTATGTCAAGCACTGTTTCACGCCCTAGCAAGGGAACAATCTGTCTGGGAATTTGCACAACAGCAAGGCAGTATCAGCCTGAGTGACTGGGTAGAACTAGGATTAATTTTACAATACCTGCAACGAGGTTTAGTCAACTGGTTCGACCAACAGGCTTACAACGTCCAAGCAGGATCAAAGTTATCAATTTCTACATTTTTAACCTTTGCAGTCATTTGGAGCCAGTTAGCAACTGGTTTTAATCATCAACCCATATACAGTCATGGCTGCTCTCAAGTTATGCTCCAGATCCTGCGCCACTTTGCCCAGCGTCCCTATTTTCCCCTGTATGGTGGCATTTTTGCCTCTTTTTCTGGTGGTTACTTACGGGATGCTTTGGATTATCTCGATGAACCACTGCGACGAGTAGAGGGAAATCAGCAAAAAGCTAGAATTATCACCCTTTTAGGCTATTCACAACGGGCTTTAGGACAATATGAGCGTTCTATTGCGTTTCACCAGCAAGCACTGGAGATCGCTAGAAACGCGGGCGACCTCCCCTGTGAACTCGCCAATCTCAACCACCTGAGTCGTACCTATGTACAACAGAAAAATTATGCTCAGGCCATTAACTACAGTCAACGAGCATTAATGCTCAGTCGCCAAGGAGGGGAAAGGACAGCACAAGCCAATGCGCTGGTAAATTTAGGTTACAGCCAAGTTATGGAGGCGCAACAGCTAGAACAAATAGAAACAGAGGTTTATGAAACAGCTATTAATTATTTAGAACAAGGGTTAAAGTTATCAGAACAATTGGGCGATATTCAAAGTAAAGCTCTATGTTTTAGTAGCTTAGGTATTGCCTATTTAGTTATCGGTCAATCATCCGCGGCAATTCCCTATTTAGAAAATGGGTTTAAAACAGCCCAAGTTGCTGGAGATTTATATCTCCAAGGTCGGAATTTAGCTTACTTATCTGAAGCTTATTATAACTTACAAAACTCAGAGAAAGCTATTTATACTGGTAGCTTAGGAATGTATCTGTTAGAGCAAATTGCTTCTAGTGAATGGAGACAACCAGCAGGGTTACTGGCAATTTTACGGGGTCAAATAGGAGACGAAGCTTTCCAACATCTACTACAGCAAAATCGCACCAAAATGATTGCGATTATTGGTGTGGATGGATATGATTACATCCGCCAATTGTTAGGAAGGTACGAGGAAAGTATGTGATATTTACTCAATCAAGACTTCATCGCCTTTTTAACCAATTCTGGAATCAGAGAAAGACGTTCAGCAACAGTCACTTTTGCGGCTTCAAAAGCAGCTAATTTACTTTGTGCAGTGCCAAAATTAGGCTCACGTCCAATAACTGTAGCCAAGGTGCCACTTTGTCGCCAATTTTTTGGTCTTGGTGCGTGTCTACCTGCAATATAAGCAATGACTGGTTTATCAATGGCTTCAGCAATATACTTTGCTGCTGCTTCTTCACTATCGCCACCGGGTTGACCGACTAAAACGATCGCTTCTGTGGTTTCATCTTCATCGAGAATTTGCAGCCATTGCAGAAAGGATGAACCGACGATCGCATCACTACCAATACTCACACTAATGGATTGCCCTAAACCAGCTTTAGTTAGTTCCCAAGCAACCTCGTATGTGAGGGTACTGCTGCGGCTAACGATACCAACCGCTCCTGGTCTATATAATTCACTAGGTTGAGTACCCAAAAGAATTTTACCCGGTACGATAATTCCCGGACTGTTGGGACCTACTATCAAGGTTTCACCCGCTTCCGACTGACGCAGTAATTGCACCATATCCAAAGGTGGTACCCCACCTGAAATGATAATTATCTGACTGATATTAGAGGCGATCGCTTCTAAGGCTGCATCTAAAACTTGGTACGGATGTACGCAGATAATTGCCGTATCAATTGCGCCGAATTCTTCCACCACCTCTTCTACCAAATCGAAAATTGGCAGATTGTAGAGTTGCTGTCCACCACATCCGGGATTGACACCAGCAACCAAATTTGTACCATACGCTTGCATTTGAGCGATATGATTTGCTGAAATAAATTCAGAAAAGCCCTCAATTAATACCTTACTATCTGGTGTTAAGTTCATAAAACATTTTAGTAGCTTTAGCAATTATCTGTGTTCATCTGTGTACCCTACAGGAGTCCGCTAAGGCCTCTACATCTGTGGTTAAAAAATTCTGACCTCATGAGTAAGTAAACAAGAACAAAACCAAAGGCTTTACCCATCACGTTTGGTAAAACTCACAGATGTTGCCACTGCCTCATCTAAATTTTCCAGTACTATCAGAGCATCAGGTTTAGTATTTAATCGCCCTAACAATTTTTGAGCCGCAGCGAACTCAGATCCAGCAATGCGGACAACCAAACGGGGAAAATGATATCCTCGGCGGGTTCTGCTGCTACAAGCTACACTTGCTGATTGAACTTCGCGGTTGTCCTGCTGCATAAAATTGCTAATGATTTGCGCTACTTCCTTGGTCTCAGTTACACCACCGATCAGGTTTAGTAGTATAACTTGAACACTCTTGTCAGCGGCTAAAACATTTAAACCTTTAGCAAGGCGATCGCAGAAAGTTGTCGGTGAAACATCTGTGAGCAAAGCATGGCGCAGGTTCAGACAACTACCAGGTTTACCACCTGCACTAGTGACTAAATCCAATGTAGCCATCATGGAACCAGTACCATTAGCCAAAATGCCAATTTTACCATGCAGTTCTAAACCATCCCAATTACCTAACTGAGGGTTGATGGTACTTCTACCGTGACGTTTAGCTGTTTTTACGGCTATTTCCTCCAAGTCTGGATGGCGGCCAATGGCCCGTTCATTGATAGTGACTTTACCATTGAGAGCCATCACTTCACCTGAAGCACTTACGGACAAGGGACTAATTTCCACCAAATCCAAGTCTTTTTGGATAAATAACTGGTACATTTTGTCAACTACAGAGCTGACAGACTGGATTAATTTTCCGCGTAAACCCATTTTTAACGCCAGTCGCCGCGCATAGAAAGGAGAAAATTCCTGTTCAACCACAACGTGATGCATTTTTTGCCCCGCGGATTCCCAGTCGATATCCGCTTCTGTGCCGCCTAAAAGCACTGGTCGGCACACAGCAGTATCTAAGACTACTGCTAGATAAAATTCTTTTTCCCCTATATATTGGGATTCTCCTAGTATAACTTCCGGTAACTCGCCCCAAATTGGCAAATTAAATATAGTCTGTGCCGCTGCGATCGCGTCAATTGTTGTTTCTACAAACCTGACCCCACCAGCTTTCGCCCTTTCTCCCGTGTATACTTGGGACTTCAGTACAATCGGGTAGGGAATTTTTAACCTTTTCAAATCTGTAGGATGGTCAATTCGTTGGGAAGGCAATACGGGAATGCCTATTTTTCCAAACCACTCTTTAACTTGGTACTCCAATAGCTCCATATACTTGCACCCTATATTTACACTTCCAAAAGCATTTTGCCGGTGCTGGTTTTAACTGTTTATAGCACTAGAATTACATAATTAAGCTGCTTTCGTGTTATTTAAAGTAATTTATTCATTATGTATTAATTCTATCGGATTACATCCAGAATGCCAATGTATTTTTTTAGATGGGAATATGAATACTGTAATATAAAAAGTTATTATTTACTCATTAATTTAGTAAGTAAGTAAAAAACTCTGGTGTTGCCGTTGCCAAAAAGACTGAAACAATGGAAGTAGAAGCTATATTCATATATAAACTATGCCTGAACTTCCCAAAAGTCTGGAAGAAGCCATCGCTCAATCTCGCATGGCCACCCAAGCCGCCCTTACAGACGGGTACACTCGCTTACAAGTTGATTTTCTGTTCCCAGAACTAAAACTGATGCCCGTGGCGGCGGAATTTTTGCCCGTATTTGCCAAATATGATTCCCGTCTGAAAGTTTTCTTTGCCGATGCTGGTGCTGCGGCCCTGGCTAACCGTGATTGGCAGGATACACCATTTACAATTTTGGATATCGGTACAGGTAGGGCGGCCTCCCTACAATCGAAAATTCACCCAGATGATGAAATTTTCTTATTTATTTCCCCCTCCTCTGTAGAAGTTCCCCAGGTGGAAAAGTTATGCGAAGAGATAGGCGATCGCCCTTTTGTGATGTTAAATCCCCGCCTGGAAGATTCTGGGGTTGTGGGTATTGGTTATACAGCTAGGCAAACCCGCCAGCGTTTTATTAGTACCATTGAATCTTGTTACTACCTGCGTCCTGTGGATGATACCACTGCTGTATTTCGCTGCTATCCTGGACTATGGGAGGTCTGGGTAGAAACAAATGGCCAATATGAAAAAGTGGCGGAATTACCCAAAAGACCAACAGGTGATGAGTTGGATATGATTGTCATCCAAGGACAACCACAAACACTTAAGGATGGTGTACCGCCGAAAAAGCCGAGTGTGTTGAAGAGTTTACAACGCTTCTTGAAGGCTTTGAGTAGTTAATCTCAAATCAGAAAAATCAACCACAGATGTAGATTGTCTGTATCTGTGGTTGATTTTCAATGTAGTAACTCTTCTACCTGGTGCTGATGCCACAATTTTTTGTAAAGACCATCTGTTTGCAATAGTTCTGAGTGATTGCCTATTTGGACAATTTTGCCCTTATCCATCACAAAAATCCGGTCAGCCGCCGCGGCCGCCGATAACTGATGAGTGATGAAAATTATGGTTTTGCGACTGCCTTTACTGGTAAGATTACGTATAATTTTTGTAGCAGTTTGATTATCTACACTGGAAAGGGCATCATCTAAAATTAGGATTGGAGCCTCCACCAACATCGCCCTAGCTAAGGCGGTACGTTGTCGTTGACCTCCAGAAAGAGTTATACCCCGCTCCCCCACAATGGTTTCATATTCCTGGGGAAAATTCCTAATTTCGCCATCAATTTGGGCTATTTTAGCAACATCCTCTATGAGTTGTAATTCACCGACTGGGTCACCGTAGCGGATATTATTCTTAATTGTAGTGCTAAACAAAAAACTATCTTGAGGAACATAGGCAATGGACTGACGTAAATCCGCCAATGATATCTTAGTAATATCGACATCATCGAGGAACAATTGCCCCGGTGGAATATCTAACAAACGCGGTAAGGCATTAGCTAAAGTTGATTTACCAGAACCAATGGCCCCCACAATGGCCAGTGTTTCCCCAGGAAAAATAGTAAAGCTGATATGATCTAAAGCCGCAGTACTGGCACCAGGGTAGGTATAACTGAGATTAATGGCCCTGATTTCTCCTTTAATCTCATTCTTGGGCAAATGTACAGTATCCGGTGCGTCTTGAATTTTCGGTGTTACAGACAGAATAGACTCCAGGCGGTCAATACTCACTTCACCACGTTGATAAGCTGTAATCGTAAAACCTAATAAAGCTGTGGGAAACACTAAACGTTCTACATAAATCAGCAGGGCCAAAAAATCTCCTACAGCCAGAGTTCCCGTAGAGATTTGTAAGCTTCCCAGCCAGATGATTACCAGAGAACTGAGATTAGCTAAACCACCAATTAAAGGAAACAGTATATTGCGGCTTTTAGCCAGTTGTAGGTTAGCCGCCAATAGCTGCTGGTTCTTTTGACCAAACGCTCGACGCTCATTGTCTTCTTGGGCGTAGATTTTAATTAGAGCAATACCGCTAATGTCCTCTTGAATTAGTTCACTTATGTCGGATAGTTCTTCTTGTACTACAGCTTGCTCCTTACGGAGACGATTGCTAAATAGATGTACTAACCAGAACATGAAAGGATACACAGCCAAAGAAGCTAGTGTAAGATTGACACTAATTGTCAACATTATTGGTAGGGTGAGAGCATAGGCAAAGATAGTATTTGCTAAACTCAGTACAGCAAAACCCACCAACCTCCTCACATTGTCTACATCACTGGTGGCCCGATTAATTAAATCTCCAGCAGTATTAGTGACAAAATAAGCGGGTTCCAGCTTGAGTAGGTGTTCAAAAATGCGTTGTTTCAGGTCAAATTCTACCTGTCGCCCCACCCCAAACAGCCAAATCCGCGAAGCCATACGGATGAGCCACATGGCGGAAGTGAGCAAGACAATTGGGACGACATAATATAATATTTGGTTGAAATTAAACCTAGCCGAAAGTTGGTCAACGGCTGAACGAATCAACCAGGGAATATAAACACCCAGCCCATTGACAGATAATAAAGCAAGAATGCCTAATGTAGTTTCCCGCCAATGGGGACGTAAATAAGCACCTATTTTAGCCAGTCGTCGAGATTCTGCCATTAAAGCGATATTGCAACTTAATTATCCTGAGGATCAACTGCTGATAAATCTCTTATGTTATAGGAATTTCAGCAACCCGCCCTATCCTACTTTAGCGAATAGAGAAGCCAATCAAGCAGCAAGTCAATATTTTTCAGATTAAACCACAGATGCCGACGGATAAATAGGAGCAAATATCTGTGGTTCATTATTCGGTGATTCCTATTTTTGCACTTTCAGCTTTAGCGAGGTGCTTGGTCACCACGCAAGAAAAAGTAAATCTGGTTGAGATAACTTTCCCATACTTGGGTTGTCAGTTGCAGGGTTTCCGCACTAGGTACAAAGTCCTCAATTCGCAAGCCGCGAGTGCTGTCTGGACGAGTTTGGGCTAGGTAAGGTAAAACATTCACACCCAAAGAATTAAAGGCTATATTTGTATGACTTTGTTCTTGATTGAACAAGATATTATTCCCCACCACATCAGAAATTATCGGGGGTGCAGTTGCTGGTCCCAATGCCACCAGAGCCTCTACAGAATTAGTATTGGGTTTCATGGATGAAACTACTCTAGAATCCTGAATAAATTCCTGTGTTGCTAAGTTGGTATATCCTAATGTTGCTATGGGTACCCTGACCAAAAAGTAGGCGATCGCTGGTGTACTTGCTAACAGTAAAATTGTCAGCGACCAACCGAGCAAATAACCGCCTGGTTTTTCTATCCCGCCCCCCTTAATCTTCTGGGCGGCAAACATCATTAGTAAAATAGAAGCGCCCAAAGGCTTGAGGGGAAATGATACTACCTTCCACAAAGATGCCACAGCTGGTTCGTTAGGGTTAATAAACGACAAAGCTATGACAATCAAAACAACGACTAAAACTAATCTCCCGATAAAGGTTCCGGAAGGATAAAACCTCTGAAACAAGGAGTATACAACAGTGCCAATCAGCAGCCATAGCAGTACTCGGCTTAGTAATAGAAACATAGATTAACTCTCAAATTTTTTGGTGCTGTAAGCCAGTTTCAAATAGGAGTTTCCCCCATGAGCAACTGACATACACGTAATGATCAGTCTAGAGATTCACCGACAGAAGATGTATTTTATCGTCAAATTGTAATCGTACTATTACTTGAGAGCAAATACACCCAGCCTAAGACCTCGTAGTGATTTTAGTCCAATTTTTTCATACTGCCTCTATTATTTGTGATTTTTCGGATCGATAATGTGGCATCAGTAAACTAAATTAATTCAATGGTTGTCAATTCCCAAGGAGAAACTATGTCTTCTGCAAGGCCGAGCATCTTAGTCACGGGGGGAGCTGGATATATTGGTTCTCATACTGTGTTGGCTCTTAAGCAAGCGGGTTATGAAGTTGTCATACTTGATAATCTGGTTTATGGGCATCAAGATTTGGTAGAAAAGGTGTTGCAGGTAGAACTCGTAGTGGGGGATACAGGCGATCGCCCTTTGTTGGATGCCTTATTTAAAACCCGCAATATTACTGCTGTTATGCACTTTTCCGCCTATGCCTACGTAGGTGAATCGGTGACTGACCCGGCTAAATATTACCGTAATAACGTTGTAGGTACTTTGACGCTGTTAGAAGCGATGCTGGCTGCATCTATTAAAAAATTTGTCTTCTCTTCCACCTGTGCGACCTATGGAGTACCGGAAATCGTACCTATACCGGAAAACCACCCCCAAAACCCCATTAACCCCTATGGGGCTAGTAAGCTGATGGTAGAGCGGATTCTTTCTGACTTTGATGTGGCTTATGGTTTGAAGTCAGTACGGTTTCGCTACTTTAATGCAGCTGGTGCTCATCCGAGTGGCTTACTAGGGGAGGATCATCAACCAGAAACCCACTTAATCCCCTTGGTGCTGCTCACAGCTTTGGGTAAAAGAAATTCCATTTCTATTTTTGGTACAGATTACCCCACCCCTGATGGTACTTGTATTCGTGATTATATTCACGTCAGTGATTTGGCAGATGCCCATGTTTTGGGTTTGCAATATCTCTTAGAGGGTGGGGAGAGCGAAGTTTTTAACTTGGGTAATGGTAATGGCTTCTCCGTCAGAGAAGTGATTGCAGCCGCAGCAGAAGTTACTGGTATGAGTATACCAGTGGCAGAATGCGATCGCCGCCCCGGTGATCCCCCTTCTCTGATTGGTAGTGGTGAGAAAGCCAGAAAAATGCTCAATTGGCAACCTCAATACCCTGGGATTAAAGATATTGTCACTCATGCTTGGCAGTGGCATCAACAGCGACATATGTATATGTAATTACAGGGGTTTCGCGGTAGTTAGGAGGTATTGCAATACCTCCTCTTGAGGTTACCTTACCCGAAGTATCATAAATCCAATAGCCAAAGTCATAACAATTACCAGTACTAGCACGGTAATACTTAACCGTGACCTGACATTCACATCTTGAGTGGGTGTATTATTGGTTTGTTTGACTGCATTTATAGCTGTTCCCCTAGCTACAGTCACGTCAAACTCAAATTTAAATGGTTTAAAACTGCCCTCAGTGGTAGGTTTACCGATTAGCTGTAGCTGATACCGTCCTGGCTTAGGGAACATAATTTCAGCACCGGGAATACCTTGATAACGTTCAGCCGTCACCGGTTCTAAATCGGGTGCTATGAGGGCTGGTTCTCCGGGTACATAAGGTTGAGCATAAATCAATAATTCACAATCACACTCTGTCAAAGGAAGCACCTGACCACCTTTACGAGTCAAAGCAAACCAAGCTTGGGTAAGTTCCCCAGCACGAGGCTGGTCATTTGGTTCCATGTGGAGAGTAGCACCCACATCTTCAGCTATTTGCACTTGATGAGCAAACAGAGGATGAGCTGTAATTATTGATATAACTAAGCAAGTCAAAAATAACAAGTAATAGATAATTCTTGGTTTGTTACCATACCAGTAACTAGGATTTGCTAGGGGGTACATAAAACTTTTGTATATTTAACTTTGACCAGAACCAACTTGAGCGCACCAATAACACGCCCACGGTAAGAGTTCCTAGTAATACTACCGCTAATTGATTGCCCCATGTTAACTGCAAGGAACCTAAATAATGGGAACCAATCAATACAGCATGAATAGAACTTAAAAGTAAAGCTGGTAAACTCAATAGATGAATCTGTCGCCAAACTTTACCCAAATATTTTTGCAGTGATTCAAAACTTGTCAAGGCTGCGGGGGTAATTAACACTAAAGCTGCAGCACCCGCAGCCATACCCCAGCGAAAATCCGGCGGTAAGAACCAGAACGCTGCCAATTGCCACTGCAATGAATGTGCCATCATGTGGGTGGTATGCACCACAGCCAGGACAAAAGCACCCACACCCAAACCGCGACGGTAACGCAAGGGTGAAGCCCACAGGCGGCTTATAGGACGGGCAATTAGTGCCAAGATTAAGCAGAGTAAGGCGGCGTGTCCAGTATAATCTACCATGGTGTCGCCAGTCCGTAACAAAGTTAGTACGCCAATGGTGAGTGTTACCCAGCCGCCTAAGCGAAATAATTGACTGCGCTGGTCTTTATTTACCAAGGAGGTGGAAACACCCACACCTAGCATAGTGGGTAGGGTTCCCAGTCCAAAAGCCAGCATAGTTGCTGCACCCATCCATAAGTTTCCTGTTTCCGCAGCTTTAATCTGAGCAGCATATAAGAAACCACAGGGCATTAAACCCCAGGTCATGCCTAAAAGTATGGGTGTCCACCATCTGTTTTGATGGGAAAGTTGCAGCATCCCTAGACTCAGACGCTCATGTAAACTTCCTTTGAGTAACGGATGTAATACGGGGATGCGCGGTAGTAAATCCGGTGTTACTTGTCCTAAACCAAACCAAATCAGCATTAATCCGGTAATAATTGCCATCCAACGCCGGAAATCACTACCTACACCGGCAAACTGACCACCTTGGAGTAAGACAGAACCCAGGGACCCTATACCAGCACCAACTAGGGCATAGCTGAACATTCGCCCTAAGTTTAACAGGAAATGAAATTTTAATTGTTGTCGCCAGGTATTGGGTATTTTTTTTTCTGGTGTCGGTTGGGGGGGAACTGTTGGTCTGGGCTGCTGAGATAGGGAAAAGGCCACGGTTAAAGGGCCACACATCCCAAAGCAATGCCCAAAACTGCCCAGTAACCCCAGGATGGTGATCAGTGACAAATCTAGCATTATGATAAATTCCGCAGGCACTCTTCTAGTGCGGAAACTTACCGTAAGTTCTGGGATTTGTCAAAAGACGATCTGTCAAACTTGGCTGACGGGGTGAGAGAATATATTAGGTTGGTTGGTGCTATGGGGTATCTTTGGAGGGGGCGTAAGATCCCCGACTTCTTACATAATTGAAATAATCTCATATAATTTGTGCAGAAGTCGGGGATCTGTGTGACTCGAAGATCATGTATTTGATTATGTTGACGATTAGGCAGATCCTTCCATGGAATATCAACAAGCTCACGGAACTAGAAAAGCTAGGCTGAGATTTTCGTAAAGAATCCCGTATTTGTGGCCGTCTTGATTAACCCAGCCATCCAAGTAACTCCTCTTATGACCCGTCTAATTTGTGCTAGTACCGGTAAATCAATTAATCTCCTGACTGAACTGGCTAATAGTGGTGAGGCTAAAGTTTGGCGGACTGATCACAGTGGTTATTTAGCTAAAATTTATCACCAGTCCACACCGGAACGAATGCAAAAGTTAGCGGTGATGCTCGACTATCCACCCCCTGATCCAAATCGCCACATCAATCATATTTCTTTCCCTTGGCCTCGGTCAGTCCTCAAAAATGCTCAGGGTGATTTGGTGGGGTTCTTAATGGAGGAAATTCGGGGGGGAAAAGAAATTTATGATGTGTATCACCCTCTACGGCGCAACAAAATATGTAAACTACCGGCTGATTGGCGGTTTCTCCATTATACAGCCCAGAATATTGCCTCAATTATAGGGGCATTACACGATAAAGGGTATGTGTTAGGTGATATTAAGCCGCAAAATATTTTAGTCAATGATCAGGCTTTACCTTCAATTATTGATACAGATTCTTTTCAGGTGCGTCATCCTCAAACTGGTAAAGTTTACCGTTGTTTGGTGGGAACCCCTGAGTACACACCACCGGAGTTAATTGGTCAGGACTTTGCAACCATTGAGCAAACAGAAATCCATGACCGATTTCGCTTGGGGATGATTATATATAAATTATTATTCAGTAATCAAAATCCATATGCGGGGAGGTGGAAAGACCCAGGGGAACCACCAGAACCGGGTGAATATATTAGTCGGGGTATATGGCTATATTCTCACCATCAGTTACTGGAACCCGTAGATAGAACCATACCCCTAGAAATTCTCCATCCACAGGTAAAAAGTTGTTTTCTCAGATGCTTTAATGATGGGTATAAAAATCCTGATTTACGCCCCAGTGCACAGGAATGGTTCCAGGCCTTAAGAGTTGCTAGTCAAAGTTTAATACTCTGTAAGCAGATTGACAGTCATTACTATAGCCAAAGTTATGGTAGCTGCTATTGGTGCGATCGCGTTAGTAAAATTGGGGTTGAGATTTTTCCAGGGAGTGTAAAAGTCCAGCCGTCCCCTCCTAATTATGCACCCCAGAGCCAACCTGTAACCAGTGCAACGACTCAAACATCCCCATCAGCAAAAGTTACAACCTCACCCAGTGGTAACTTTTCACCCACAACCCTCACTGGTCATTCTGACTCGGTTGGGTCTGTAGGATTCAGCCCAGATGGTCAAACCCTAGCTAGTGGGAGTGGGGACAAGACTATCAAACTGTGGGATGTGAGGACCGGTAAGGTTCGCCACACCCTCACCGGTCATTCTAGCTGGGTTTATTCTGTAGGATTCAGCCCGGATGGTCAAACCCTGGCTAGTGGGAGTGGTGACGAGACTATCAACCTGTGGGATGTGCACACAGGTGAACTTCGTCACACCCTCACCGGTCATTCTAGCTCCGTTTGGTCTGTAGGATTCAGCCCAGATGGGCAAACCCTGGCTAGTGGGAGTTCTGACAAGACTATCAAACTGTGGGATATGAACACAGGTAAACTTCGCCACACCTTCACCGGTCATTCTAAATCGGTTTGGTCTGTAGTATTCAGCCCAGATGGTCAAACCCTGGCTAGTGGGAGTGATGACAAGACTATCAAACTGTGGGATGTGAACACAGGTAAGGTTCGCCACACCCTCACCGGTCATTCTGGCTATGTTAGGTCTGTAAGATTCAGCCCGGATGGTCAAACTCTGGCTAGTGGGAGTTGGGACAACACTATCAAACTGTGGAAAGTTGGGGCATTTTCTGCTACTTCGGTCAAGACAACCCCACCCCAGCGCCAACCTGTAACCAGTGCAACGACTCAAACATCCCCATCAGTAAAAGTTACAACTTCACCCAGTGGTAACTTTTCACCCAGAACCCTCACCGGTCATTCTGACCGGGTTTTCTCTGTAGGATTCAGCCCGGATGGTCAAACCCTGGCTAGTGGGAGTGAGGACAACACTATCAAACTGTGGGATGTGAACACAGGTAAGGTTCGCCACACCCTCACCGGTCATTCTAACCCGGTTTATTCTGTAAGATTCAGCCCGGATGGTAAAACCCTGGCTAGTGGGAGTAATGACAAGACTATCAAACTGTGGGATGTGACCACAGGTAGAGAGCTACACACCCTCACCGGTCATTCTAACCGGGTTAATTCTGTAGGATTCAGCCCCGATAGCCAAACCCTGGCTAGTGGGAGTGATGACAAGACTATCAAACTGTGGGATGTGACCACAGGTAGAGAGCTACACACCCTTACTGGACATTCTGGCTTGTTTTCTGGTGTTAATTCTGTAGGATTCAGCCCTGATAGCCAAACCCTGGCTAGTGGGAGTGATGACAACACAATCAAACTGTGGGATGTGACCACAGGTAGAGAACTACACACCCTTACTGGACATTCTAACTGGGTTAATTCTGTAAGATTCAGCCCGGATGGTCAAACCCTGGCTAGTGGGAGTTGGGACAAGACTATCAAACTGTGGGATGTGCAAACAGGTAGAGAGCTACACACCCTCACCGGTCATTCTAACTCGGTTTATTCTGTAGCATTTAGCCCCGATAGCCAAACCCTAGCTAGTGGGAGTGAGGACAAGACTATCAAACTATGGGATGTGCAGACAGGTAGAGAGCTACACACCCTTACTGGACATTCTGACTCGGTTTATTCTGTAGCATTTAGCCCAGATGGTCAAACTCTGGCTAGTGGGAGTCGTGACGAGACTATCAAACTGTGGCAGTTAAGGTACCAGTGAATCAAAGTTCATCTACAATCAGGGTTATTTCTACCCAAAAAAAATGGGCTTTAGCTGTGGCTGATTACATCCAAGCTATTGCCATTAATCCTAATTACCTTTTATCTTACAGCGATTCACAGCGATCGCAGTCTTTTAGACAATTACTTAACAAATCTTAATAAACCCAGGGAGAACCTGTAACCACACCCAGGAAACCACATCCCCGACTTTTATGATCATCTGTGAGCAACTGAGAATATTTTGCGCAAAAGTCGGGGATGTTGGTGAGGTCAACTGGTGGTTGAATCTTGGGAAGCACCGCAATGATGACAATGTGGTAAATATTTGTAGGTCAAATTGTGGCAATTGGGACATTCAACATATTGATAATAACCACAATGGGGACAGTAGGCATCATGATTGCGGATTTTTTTCGCACAGTTAATACAGCGTGATTCCTGGACTCTCCTGACTGCTTGGGCTTTGGTATTTAAAATAACTCTTTGAAAAACCTGGATAATGCCAAAACCTACTACGGGAATTAACAATATGTAAACATAACTAATCAGGAACAGCAACCCGCCGAGTATTCTGCTGACGATATTAAATATAAATTGAAATAATACCCCAACTTGCAGAAATTCAAAGACTTTGAGAATTAAGGGTATAAAAAATATTACCAGCAAATGCCAACTAATTAAAGATATTAACCCATATTCTCGTCCTTCAGAAAATTTATGAACTGAAAAAGCGATTAGAATTAGCGGTATCAAAAACAAAGACTGCAAAATCAGTTGAATACTGGGATACCAAAATAAAGCCCGCTGATAATTTACTTCTACCGGTTTAAAATTATTATCCTGCTTCAGAAACTCTATAAAATTAGTGCTTTCTGGTTTAGTAAGGATTTGAGTTTTTAATTGAGTAATTTCAGCTTTTAGTGTAGAAATTTGCCGGTTATTTGCATCTAAATTTTGTTTAGCTTTGGCTGCATCTACTAAGTTAATTGACTGATCCCTGGGTAATTCAGCAATTTTTTCTAAAAGTGTGGCGGGGTATTCAGCCCGAATCTGGCGATTAGTTTTTGCTAATTGATCTACCTTGGCGTGTTGCTGCTGAATACTTTTAATAATTTCCCTGTTTGGAGGGTTGTTAATTTTGTCTTGATATCTGCTATATTGTAAACAAGTTGGAGACACTTTACCTAAATGTCTCTGTTCTACTTCTTGGTAAATTTGCTCTTGGGTGGGTTGATCAAGACTTTGGGATAATGAACTGTTGATGATGTTAAAGTCTTTATCTACATTGTCTTGGTTTCTGTAATCTTGCCATGGTGAATAACAGGGATAAGCCTGGTATGGGCTGATATACCATGTACTAATATCACTCAATCCTGTAAAGACGTTGATCAATATAAAAATATCAATCACTATAATCACTACTAAACTGACTTTATTTAGTGGTTGATTGTTGACTTTTCTAGACTTACCCCAAAACTGGCGAATTTTATTCAGCATATTGTTGTTCAATATAGTAGGTGATTTTTAATGTCAACTATCACATCAGTACCATATATCTGATTTTATGGTAATTTATGTTACATTATTTAACCTTCTGTACTGCCAAGATAGGATAAATGAATATGCTTACGCAAATATGGCTGATTAATTTTTAGACTCTATTCTATGGTAATTTGATTTCTGGGGTGATTCAGCTTATTTACATTTGGGTGCAGTTATGAGGAAATTAATCAGACGTATTTTGGTATTGACTAGAGATGAAAATTTCATGCACGTGATTGAAAACGTGGAGGTGATAGTCTCTAAGCTTCTATCTATCTTTATGGTATTAGTGATTTTGGTGGCGATCCTAGATTTAGGAGTTTTTATAATTAAGGAAGTATTAACTACCCCCTATGGCTATATTAATACGAAATTATTTCACGTCTTTGGGCTATTTTTAAATATATTAATTGCTTTAGAAATATTAGAAAATATTACAGCTTATCTGAGGAGACACGTTTTTCAAGTAGAGTTAGTTATTGTCACCTCCCTAATTGCTGTATCTAGAAAAATTATTATTTTAGATTTAGAGAAGGTGCGAGGGGTTGACATCATTGGTTTAGGTTTAGCCATTCTGGCCTTATCTCTGAGCTATCTAATTATTCGTTTTAGTAATTCTCGCGGAAATTAAGCTCCATGAGACATCTGGCGGATGTGGGGTTATGGAGGAAATATGGTATTTTATCATACCAAAATATTTAATTAATCCAAATATTAAATAAATATTAAATAATTGTATATTGGTCAAAAAGTATGCTGAGTTTTTCTGCAGTTTCTGTACTACCAGCAGTTTTAGCCCTGAATGAGAATATGTACTTATTGGTGATCAGGCCGGGAGATGACAAATTCTACATACTTCTTAATAAATTAACAGAGTAATCGCAAAACGTTCTAATCTAAAGCTAACTGGGTTAATTTACTGGCAGTTTTGCAGGCGGTACTCCTAATGCATAATCACACCTATGTGTCAAGCCTCAAAACAACCCAGACTTAACACATAAATAATTATCATGGGAGTTTTACAAATTCGATGAGTGTTAAGGCAAGTGGTGGAAGCTCAGTTGCGCGTCCGCAACTGTATCAAACCCTGACTGTATCAACAATTTCCCAAGCGGAACAACAAGACCGCTTTTTGGGTAGGGGTGAACTAAGCGAACTGGCTAGCTATTTTGCCTCTGGTGCAAAACGTCTAGTAATTGCGCAGACCCTGACAGAAAACTCTGAGATTATCGTATCTAGGGCTGCTAACCGGATTTTTGTGGGTGGTTCACCCATGGCGTTCTTGGAAAAGCCCAAAGAACCAGAGCTAGCAATGGCTACTGCAGGGACTAGCGCTGAGGGAAGTGTCGCCGAAGGAATGAAACTAGGGACTGTCACCTACGTTGAAAGTCGTGGCGGGTTCCTAGAAAATCTCCGTTCTATCTTTAACTCCTCTGCTGGGGGTCCCACACCTCCCGGCTTTAGACCCATCAACGTCGCTCGTTATGGTCCGAGCAACATGGCCAAGAGCTTGCGGGATTTGTCCTGGTTCTTGCGCTATGCTACCTATGCCATTGTGGCTGGTGACCCGAATATCATCGTGGTGAATACACGGGGTTTGCGGGAAATCATCGAAAATGCTTGCTCTACAGAAGCTACCATTGTGGCTTTGCAGGAAATTAAATCAGCTTCCCTGTCTTATTTCCGCAAAGATGCTGAGGCTACAGAAATTGTGTCTCAATACATGGATGTATTGCTCACAGAGTTCAAAGCACCTACACCTTCTAACAAGGTGCGTCAACGTCCTTCCGCAGACCAACAAGGGTTACAACTGCCACAAATTTACTCTGTAGCAGCAGAAAGAAGACCTAAGTTTGCTATGAAGCCTGGTTTATCAGCTACTGAGAAAATTGAGGTCATCAAAGCAGCCTATCGGCAAATTTTTGAGCGTGATATTACCCGCGCTTATAGCTTGTCAATCTCTGACCTAGAATCTAAGGTCAAAAATGGCGATATCTCCATGAAGGAGTTTGTCCGCCGTCTCGCTAAATCTCCCCTTTACCAAAAACAGTTTTACCAGCCTTTTATTAACAGCCGTGTTATTGAATTAGCTTTCCGTCACATTTTGGGACGGGGGCCAAGCAGCCGGGAAGAGGTACAAAAATACTTTGGAATCATTTCTAATGGTGGTCTACCAGCTTTAGTAGATGCTTTGGTAGATTCTCAGGAATACGGCGATTACTTTGGGGAGGAAACAGTACCCTACTTGCGTGGTTTGGGTCAGGAAGCCCAAGAATGTCGTAACTGGGGACCCCAGCAAGACCTGTTTAAATACAGTGCGCCTTTCCGCAAAGTACCTCAGTTTATTACTACCTTTGCAGCTTACGAACAGCCACTACCAGACCAACATCCTTATGGTTCTGGTAATGACCCATTGGAAATTCAATTTGGGGCGATTTTCCCGAAAGAAACCCGCAACCCCAGCAGCAGTCCGGCTCCTTTTGGGAAGGATACCCGCCGCATCTTGATTCACCAAGGTCCTGGTATTAATAACCAATTAAGTAATCCCAAGGCGCGGGGCGAAGCTCCGGGAAGTTTGGGGCGCAAGGTGTTTAAACTTGACCAAATCCCCGCGACTCTCAGCAGAAAGGGCGGCCAGGGTGTGAGCGTCAAGTTCTCGGAAAGCTCTACCCAAGCAATCATTAAAGCTACTTACCTGCAAGTTTTTGGCCGTGATGTTTACGAAGGTCAACGGCTGAAGGTGGCAGAAATTAAGCTGGAAAATGGCGAAATTTCTCTGCGAGAGTTTGTGCGGATGTTGGCGAAGTCGGATTTATTCCGCAAGATGTACTGGACATCTCTGTATGTTTGTAAATCTATTGAGTACATCCATCGCCGCTTGTTAGGTCGTCCGACTTACGGTCGTCAAGAGAATAACAAGTATTTTGACATTGCTGCTAAGAAGGGCTTCTACGCTCTGGTAGATGCTATCCTCGATACTCCAGAGTACAGCGAGGCTTTTGGTGAGGATACGGTACCTTATGAACGCTATTTAACTCCGGCGGGTGTGTCTTTACGTCAGCTGCGGGTTGGTAGTATTCGTGAGGATGTGGGTACTGGTAAGGTTGAGAAGGTGGAAACACCACGGTTTGTGGAACTGGGTACAGTTAAGGAAAACCGCACAGAACCAGATATTCAATTCCGCATTAATCAAGGTGTCACTAAGAAGCGCGAACAAACCAAGGTCTTTAAGTTGGTAGCAAATACCATCAATAAGGTGGCGGTGCAAACTGTGATTAGTGCTGCTTATCGCCAAATTTTTGAACGGGATGTTGCACCTTACATCGTCAAGAATGAGTTTACAGCTTTGGAAAGTAAGCTGGGCAATGGCGAAATTAGTGTGAAGGAATTTATTACAGGTCTGGGTTACTCTAACCTGTATCTGAAGGAGTTCTATACACCTTATCCCAACACCAAGGTAATTGAGTTGGGTACTAAGCATTTCTTGGGACGTGCGCCAATAGACCAGGCTGAGATACGTAAGTATAACCAAATTCTGGCTACCCAAGGGATTCGCGCCTTTATTAATGCCATGGTAGAAAGTGTGGAATATAGCCAGGCTTTCGGTGAAGATACGGTTCCTTACCGTCGCTTCCCCACTTTACCTGCGGCTAATTTCCCCAATACCGAAAAGCTTTACAATCAGCTGACCAAGCAAAATAATGATTTGGTTGTGCCTAGCTTTGAGACGGTTAAGCCTCGGATAGCGTCGGTAAATACCCCCATTTTAGCTAAGGCGATCGCAGATTTGGCAGCCCAAGCCAAGCAAATGGATAAAACCAAGCCGTTATTCATTGAGTTGGGTCGTTCTTTCAATGACGGTCGCGGTCAGTCTGTGGAAGTGGGTGTAGGTACAAGTCGCCGCAAACCTGCACGGATTCACCGGATGACTGTAGATGGGAACCCAGGGGAAAAACAACTAGTAATTGATGCGGCTTACTGTCAAGTGTTGGATGTATTTAGCGGTCAAGTCCCCCAAGACTACCGCCGTTCTAACTTAGACAGCAAACTGCGCAACGGGGAAATCTCTGTGCGGGAGTTTGTCCGGGAACTGGCTAGTTCAGAAATCTACCGCAAGCGCTTCTATACCCCTTATCCTAATACCAAGGTGATTGAGTTCCTCTTCCGTCACCTATTGGGACGCGCACCAGCTACCCAGGGGGAAATCCGCCAGTATAACAAGTTGCTGGCTGATAGCGGGTTAAGAGCAGCTGTAGAAGCAATTGTAGATAGTGCTGAATATGCTCGCTACTTCGGTGAAGATGTAGTACCTTATCAGCGCTACCCATCACTACCTGCGGGTAACTACCTTGGTAGTGTGCAAGCTGCTGCTGACTTGGTGAAACAATCTTGGTCTAGTTTATCACCTGCGGTCTTGACAGGTAGACCAAGCGATCGCTAGGTATTGAGGAGGGAGCCGGGAGATGATAGTTAATTTTCCCCAATCTCTCCCTCATATCTTGTATAATCAAGCTTTCCGGCAAAAATCACTGTTCAAACTAAGAATTAATATTACAAAGTATTAACAAGAGTGATAAATGGTGAACATAATGCCGGAAAATGTTTTGCGGAAGGTAGTTGATTTCTCGGCAGGTTCGCAGTGCCATAGCACTGTTGAGTCTGGAAAAACCAAAAAACTCAGCTACTGCCAAACTTAAAATCGTACCAGTTTAATTAAATTCTGGTTTCATTAGTACTGGAGGAATCCATTAATGAGTATCGTCACGAAGTCCATCGTGAATGCTGATGCAGAAGCCCGCTA
This sequence comes from Anabaena sp. CS-542/02, assembly GCF_028331085.1. Lineage (NCBI taxonomy): Bacteria > Bacillati > Cyanobacteriota > Cyanophyceae > Nostocales > Nostocaceae > Anabaena > Anabaena sp. CS-542/02. The sequence continues at coordinate 40,672 of NZ_JAQMTM010000049.1, read as the reverse complement.
TCTTAGCCCCGGCGAACTAGACCGCATCAAGAGCTTTGTTTCCGGTGGTGAACGTCGCCTCCGCATCGCTCAAATTTTGACCGACAACCGCGAGCGCATTGTTAAGCAAGCTGGTGACCAGTTGTTCCAAAAGCGCCCTGACGTTGTATCTCCTGGTGGTAACGCTTACGGTCAAGAAATGACAGCTACCTGTCTGCGTGACCTAGACTACTACCTGCGCCTAGTAACCTACGGAATCGTTTCCGGTGATGTTACCCCCATCGAAGAAATCGGTGTTGTAGGTGTACGGGAAATGTACAAATCCCTCGGTACTCCTATTGACGCCGTAGCTGGTGGCGTTAACGCGATGAAGAATGTTGCTGCTACCTTGCTGTCTGCTGAAGACGCTGGTGAAGCTGGCGCTTACTTCGACTACCTCGTCGGTGCGATGCAGTAAGCTGAAGCGGTTTTTACTTCTGCTGAAACGTAAGTATTGCAATACGATTGGAAATAAGGAAATAACAACATGCAAGACGCAATTACCTCTGTCATTAACGCTTCAGACGTTCAAGGTAAATACTTGGACACTGCAGCTCTAGCAAAGCTCAAAGGCTACTTCTCCACCGGTGAACTGCGCGTCCGTGCTGCTACCACCATCAGTGCTAACGCCGCCGCGATCGTTAAAGAAGCAGTAGCTAAATCTTTGTTGTACTCTGATATCACCCGTCCCGGTGGTAATATGTACACCACCCGTCGCTATGCTGCTTGTATCCGCGACTTGGACTACTACCTACGTTATGCTACCTACGCAATGCTAGCTGGCGATCCTTCCATCCTAGATGAGCGCGTATTGAATGGCTTGAAAGAAACCTACAACTCCTTGGGTGTTCCCGTAGGTGCTACAGTACAAGCTATCCAAGCCATCAAAGAAGTAACCGCTAGTTTAGTAGGCCCCGACGCTGGTAAAGAAATGGGCGTTTACTTAGACTATATCTCCTCTGGCTTGAGCTAAGACCCAATTGCACTTAACACATTAGGTGCGGGTTGATTAAGGTCTGGAAATTAATTATGAGTGCTAGAACGTTCTACCGCTTATCTTGTGAATGAGTGTTAGCGGTCTGGTATTGATAGTTAATTTCCAGACTTGGAGTGATTGATTTAAATGTTTTGATAGAATATACACTCCCATTTTTTTTTCAAATAAAAAACTTTTCACAATCACCATAGGAGACTATAAGATATGGCGCGTATGTTTAAAGTTACTGCTTGTGTCCCTAGTCAAACTCGAATTCGTACCCAAAGAGAGTTACAAAATACTTACTTTACCAAACTAGTTCCTTACGAAAACTGGTTCCGGGAACAGCAACGCATTCAAAAAATGGGTGGCAAAATTGTCAAAGTGGAACTAGCAACCGGTAAGCAAGGTACTAATGCTGGGTTGATGTAATTAATATCAAAAAAAAACATCATTCTAGGGAGTTGTCAAGAGGTCAAGATAGACCTCTTTTTTTACTAAATTAGAGAACGGGGAACAGGTAACAAATTGGGGTGTACTTCATGAGACACACGGAAAAAGTTTAATAACAACCCTACTTTGCCAGCAGTCCAGAAAATTTTGAGTTATAAAAGTGAACAACTACCAAGTTTATGTCTAACTTTTAAGTTACCTCATCGTGAATCTACGTTTCCTGATTCCCATTTTTGATAATTCTGTCTCCACCTGGGCCTTAGAAGCCAGGTTGCTGCGCTGGGTCACATTTATCTGGCTGTTTGTGGGATTAATTGTGCTGTTTTCAGCCTCCTATCCCGTAGCTGAAATGCGTCTGGGAGATGGACTGTACTATTTTAAGCGTCAATTAGCCTGGGTTTTCTTTGCCCTGATGGGATTTAACATCATTGTCAATCTTCCCATCCGCAGAATGTTGGGAAATTCTCATTGGTTTATAGCCCTGTTTCTCCTGTTAATCTTCGGGACATTAATACCAGGAGTCGGTAAAAAAGCCTTTGATGCAGCGCGGTGGATAGCCATCGGACCCATTCCCCTACAACCATCAGAATTAATTAAACCCTTCTTAGTGCTGCAAAGTGCGCGACTGTTTGGACAGTGGGAAAAGTTGAGTTGGTCAATACGCTTAAGTTGGTTAGCTGTGTTTTGTCTAGTGCTTTTAGGTATCCTAGCCCAGCCTAACTTAAGTACAGCTGCACTTTGTGGTATGACTATTTGGCTGATTGCTTTAGCAGGGGGAGTCAGTTACAAGTATTTGGCCGGTACTGCAGTCGGTGGAGTACTATTAGCCCTGATAAGTATCAGCATCAAAGAGTATCAGCGCCGCCGTGTGATGTCATTCCTCAACCCTTGGGCTGATGCTACAGGTGATGGCTACCAACTAGTACAAAGTCTGCTAGCAATAGGTTCCGGTCAAACATCGGGGGTGGGGTTTGGACTTTCTCAGCAAAAGCTATTGTATTTACCTATTCAGGACACTGATTTTATTTTCTCCATCTTTGCTGAAGAATTTGGCTTTCTTGGCAGTATTTTACTGTTGCTCCTCTTAGGTTTATTCGCCACCCTAGGATTAATCGTAGCATTAAAGTCCAAGAATATCATCAACCGACTGGTAGCCATTGGCATTACAACTGTAATTGTCGGACAATCATTACTACATATTGGCGTAGCCACAGGTGCATTACCCACCACAGGCTTACCCTTACCCATGTTTAGCTATGGTGGTAATTCTATCATTTCCAGCCTAGTTGGTACAGCCTTGCTGATTCGGGTAGCCCGCGAGAGTAGTGAAGCGGATATACTACCACTACACAAACCCCAGCCTGATAAACCTCGCCAGCGCCGGATGTTGCAGAAAAGGTAAACTACTTAAATTCGTAGTCCCATAATTATTAAATCCCTTTCTATGCCGTCAAGTTCTGCAACTTGCGGCAAATATCCCCATTCTTTAAACCCGAATTTACCAAACAGGTTTAAACTCGGTTGATTATGGGCGAAAATAAAACCTAAAAGCGTTTTTATTCCCAAGTTCGGACTTTCCTTAACTGCTTGGTCTAGGAGTTTTCCCCCTAAGCCACATCTATGCACAGAAGGGGAAAGATAAATACTAATTTCGGCTGTGGAATCATAAGCTGGCCGCCCATAAAATGATTTAAAACTTAGCCATCCTACAACTATCCCTTCTACTTCTATCACCCAAATTGGTCTTTGTAAACATCGCCCTCGAAACCAAGTGAGGCGACTTTCCACGGAAACTGGTTCTAAATCAGCCGTTGCTGTGCGACTGGGAATTGCTGCATTATAAATTGCTACTATTGCGGGTAAATCATTGATATTCGCATGGCGGATGGTCATGGTTACTTTTAGAGGATGTTTGATAGGTTTTCCACAGGTAATTTTTATCTTAGGGAACACACCGAACACACCCAACACACAAAAAACAATCAAATCCAGTCCCCTTTCCCTTTATAAGGGAAAGGTGAGGGAGGGGTCAAACAATACATTATCTCAAGTAAGGTTCCGTGGCGCTGTGGGCGCGTAGCGCCCGCAAACTTGAGGCGATCTGCTTGCAGCAGCGCTTCGCTATCCCATGATTCATACTTGGATTCAGCAACGCCAAATAAACTATATAATATTTGCAGAAATTACTCCCCCTGCAACAGTCTTTAATAATTTGCACTCATTAAGTAGCGAGGAATGCTATGACAAATTCGGAGTCTCTGCTTTCCAATTATCAAGCATTGGTACAAAATCATGCCAGCCAATTTGACCCAGAGATTGCATCTCTACGACAACTAGTACAGGCACGAATGCAAGAAATTCGTCATTCTGAACAAGCACTTTTGGAAGCACAGGTAATAGAACTGAAACGCATCACTGATGCCCTGGCTACAGATGCTCGTTGTTGCCTACCAACACCGGAATTGAAGGCATTTGTGCAGGAGTTGAAACAGAACAAAAGCAATAACTGGTACACTCGGAAATCTGAAACTATCATCCCAGAAGACCCAACTACCTGGTTATTGGCAACACTTGAACTACCAATAGGTATAAGCAATTATCAAACTCTGGAAGACCCTGACGCCTATGATGACGAACGCACCCATATCTTGTACAGCTATTCTCTGTCTTTAAAGTTAGGCGATACGGAATATCGCATTGAAGTGCCTTACAAACGTATCTACAACCTCAATGAATCCACAGAGTCTTCTTTGAAAGAACAAATTGACTACTATATCTCAGGTGATGTGGAGGGTTTGTTGAGAGAGATAAATTATCCAGAAGCCGAAACAAACCAGTTGGCTCAGGAATTAAGCATCTTGGTGGGGTATGTCACAAAACTGTTTGCCCTTAAGCCCAGAACAGCAAGCTTTGAATATATATCAACACAGCAGTAATCTCCTATTACCTCATTCCCTGATCAAATTGAATTTGTACACTCTCTTATGAGTGGAAGGCACGCCCGTGGACAAAAAGTAGCCGTCTACCTTGGTGGAAGCTGGAAATAAATAATAATTGTATAAGTTTTATGGAGCAAGACTGTGATGGAGTTATATCTGAGTTTGTCTGCTTATGGTGGAGTGCCAACCCGTGAAGCTTTGAGGGTGTTGTGGCAAGCAGGCATTCGCCATGTTGAACTGGCAATCGGACCTCGACCTGATGCTGATGCAGTGCAGGCAATTCAAGATTTTCAGCAACAAGGAATGGTCTATCGATCGCACCATGCCTTCGTTTGGGGGGAGCGCCACCAAACCTTCAATCTAGCGCAACCCCAAGACTGGAAATATTTCCAGCGCATGACAGACTGGTTAGCTGATTTAGATATTACAGCTTACTCTGTGCATGGAGGACATTTCCCCATCGGCACAGAACGCGCCCAAGCTTATGCTAACTTTCTCGAAAACGTCCATCACCTCCACCAACTTTGCCAAACGCGGGGGATTGTTCTTGGTGTGGAAACCATGTATCCAACCTTACCCACTAGCGGTAAGCAGTACCTTTTAGACAATGCTTGGGAAGTTGCCCAGTTTTGTCACGATGCCCCCCAAATTAAAATAGTTGTTGACTTAGCACACCTCAACATCTGGCAACACGACAGCTTACCAGCAAAGCTGCAATGGTTGAAACTGCCATCAGAGCGACTTTTGGAGATTCATATCTCTGACAATGATGGGCGGCAGGACATCCATTCTCGGATTACACCTCATACTTGGTGGGTATCGCAGATTACTCAATTTTCACCCGGAGTTCCCATTGTCCTAGAGAGCCGATTGAATCGGTTGCCTGTCTCGGTGGTGCGGCAAGAGTACATACACGTGCAGCGCCTTGTCGCTAACATCGGATTGTTGCCCTGATTAGATTCGCTTAACATTTTTGCCTTCTCACTCACCTGAATTACAAAGCGCACTACACCCCCATAGTTAGAAACCAGGGGCACTGTGCGCGGTTTCTGGTAGACCTAAGAACGAGCTAATAAGGGAGCGGATGCTAGTAAGGTTTGAGTGTAGGGATGTTGAGGATTGGTAAATATTTCCTTTGTACTACCCATTTCTACAATTTTACCATTATGCATAACGGCAATGCGATCGCACAAAAACCGCGCTAACCACAAATCATGAGTAATAAACAAATAAGTTAATTGAAATTCTGCCTTTAATTCTAACATCAAATCCAGCACTTGGGACTGTACACTAGCATCTAACATACTCACAGGTTCATCACAGATTAACAGTTGGGGACGGGTAATTAAAGCCCTAGCAATGGCGACTCGTTGCTGTTGTCCCCCGGATAAATCTGATGGATAACGTTGATAATAAAGTTCTGCAGGTGTTAATCCCACCCTTTCCAGCATCCATAAAACTTCTGATTTTGCTTTTTGTGCATCAGCTAGCTGATGGATAAATAAGGGGTCAGCTATACTTTGTCCCACTGTCATTACAGGATTAAGACAAGCATGGGGGTCTTGAAAAATCATCTGCATTTGTCGCCGTGAAACCCGGATTTCCTGGGGCGATAAACTCGTTAAATCCTGTCCCAAAAATTCCACTTTCCCCGCAGTGGGACGAATCAGCTGTAATATTGTCCTGGACAGTGTACTTTTGCCACAACCTGATTCCCCAACTAAACCGAAAATCTCCCCGGGATAGAGTTCTAAGTTAACCCCATCTACGGCTTTAATTGTTTCCCCTGGTTTATTCAATAATCTTTGGATAAAATTCGGTTCTATAGTGTAGTGCTGCTTTAGTTGTGTAATCTGCAAGATTGGTGATGGTGAAGCTTCCCCACTTGCTGGTACAGAAGGCATAGTTTGTGCATCTACACTTTGAATATGTAAAGCTGCTTGTAATAGCGATCGCGTGTATTCATGTTGGGGTTGTCTCAATACAGTTTCCGTCGCCCCCATTTCTACCATCTTCCCTTGATACATCACACCCAGGCGATGGCAATACTCCCCCACTATAGCCAAATCGTGAGAAATTAGCAACAAGGCCATATTTTCTTCACTGCATAGACGGCTTAATTCTTGTAAAATTTGCGCCGAGACGGTGACATCTAAACTAGTGGTGGGTTCATCAGCGATAATCAACTTGGGATTGAGCAGTAAAGCCAAAGCAATGGCTACCCGTTGACGCATCCCACCGCTAAACTCATGAGGGTACTGATACCAACGGCTTGCAGGGATGTTCACTTTTTCTAAAGTGGCGATCGCTCGTGCTTTGGCTTCCCTAGGTGATAATTTTGGTAAATGGGCTTGTAGGGTTTCCATGCAATGGTCACCAATGGTCATCAATGGGTCAAGGCGTGTCATGGGATCTTGAAAAATCAAAGCCAAAGACTCACCCCGAAATTTACGCAACTCCTCACGCATTAAATCAAACACTGATTTACCCTGAAACCTTACCCGCCCCTGAATGGTACTATCCGGGGGTAACAACCCCATTGCAGCCCTTCCCAGAGTCGATTTACCACACCCCGACTCACCCACCAAACCCATTCTTTCCCCTGGTTGTAAGGTGAAAGATACATCATCAACCGCCCAATTTACTACCTCCTCATTACTTTGAGGATAAGCCACACGGAGATTTTCAATGGTCAATAAAGCTTCACTCATGTAATTTCTGTTAAGATCATGTTTTTGACACTCACGGCTATACCTTTGACCTCGGAAATTCCTGTTTGGGGAAATGGTTACAAAAATAACTGTCAATTGTCCCACAAATATGAGATCATGTCAGGAGTAGAGCAAAAGGTAAAGAATTGTTATGTTTGCGCCTCTGGTGGTGGTTGCACAATAGCCTCACAGTATTGCATGAGAGTCTGCAAGCGATCGCGAATCAACTTGAGTCTCTCATTAGTCGTGGATGCTTGCCGTGCTCCCTGGAGGAACAAGACATCAATTTCCAACAAGCGCAACTGCTTACTGATCTCAGTCTGATATGACTGTACCCGGTAACCCCCATCAGGTAAAGGTATAATCTCCTGGCGAAACACACGCTGCAACAAAGCCACACCCTTTTGCAGTTCAGGTGCATTGACAGGGGTGACACAGGTATCAGAGCGTATTTGCTCGAGTAAAGTTGCGAGTGTCTGATATTTCTCAAGATTTAGAGACATTCAGTGCTAGTTAAGATAGTATTAGTTTCAATAAATTATCTTTTAAAATAAACTTTCTCAACTTCTGATGACAAACCGCAGTGCCTCAACTCATGCTTTGAGGTTTTGCCATAATATAGATTTATCATTCCTGTATGGATAATTACCACAGGCAACTAGAAAATTATCCTCATTTTTCTTCTTAACTGTAGCAGATAGGATTTTCCGTTCATCCTGCTACCCATAATCTTCATCTGTCACTTATCTACTGATCACATTTAATCCCTAATTGTATGAGCAGCACACTTGTAACTTCCACAACTGAACTCGCCCTTCCGGAATGGCTTGACAAATGTTTACGAGAGTCATCAGCATATAGGGGTGAACCAGAAGAACACCAAAAGTATAGTGATGAAGTTTTAATTGGTAAGGCCTTTGAATTTGCCTATCAACTCCATGAGGGTCAATACCGCAAATCGGGAGAACTATATATTAGTCATCCCGTGGCCGTAGCCGGATTACTGCGAGATTTAGGTGGCAGTGCTGCCATGATAGCAGCTGGATTTCTTCATGATGTAGTGGAGGATACAGATGTCACAAGTGAAGACATAGAAAAACACTTTGGAGCAGAAGTACGCCAATTAGTAGAAGGTGTCACCAAGCTTTCTAAAATAAATTTCAACAGCAAAACCGAAAGCCAAGCGGAAAACTTCCGGCGGATGTTTGTAGCTATGGCTAAGGATATTCGGGTAATTGTGGTGAAACTGGCAGACCGTTTGCATAATATGCGAACTTTACAATATATGTCAGAGTCTAGTCGTCTGCGCACCGCCCAAGAAACCAGAGATATTTTTGCCCCCTTAGCAAATCGCCTGGGGATGTGGCACATCAAGTGGGAACTTGAAGATTTATCCTTCAAATACCTGGAACCGGAAGCCTTTCGGCAAATGCAGGATTATGTTTCCGAAAAACGGACGGCCCGGGAAGAAAAATTGGCTAAAGCTACAGAGATACTGCGGGAGCGTTTGCAGCAAGCGGGTATTAAATGTCAGGATATCAGTGGTCGTCCTAAGCACCTTTATAGCATTTATCAAAAAATGCAAAGGCAGCAAAAAGAATTTCATGAAATTTATGATTTGGCCGCCCTGCGGATTATTGTCCAGACTAATGAGGAATGTTATCGCGCTTTGGCAGTTGTTCATGATGCTTTTCGCCCTATTCCCTCTCGATTTAAAGATTACATCGGCTTGCCCAAGCCTAACCATTACCAGTCGTTGCATACTGGAGTAATTGGGCTGACTGGCCGCCCTTTGGAAATCCAAATTCGCACTGTGGAAATGCATCATGTGGCTGAATATGGGATTGCAGCCCATTGGAAGTACAAGGAAACAGGTGGTTCTACTAGCCAACTCACCAGCGCTGATGAAAAGTTCACTTGGTTAAGACATCTGCTGGAATGGCAAAGTGACCTCAAAGACGCTCAAGAATATCTTGATAGCGTCAAAGATAATTTATTTGGAGATGATGTCTATGTCTTCACCCCTAAGGGGGATGTTATATCCTTAAGTCCTGGTGCAACCTGTATAGATTTTGCTTATCATATTCACACCGAAGTCGGTAACCACTGTGCCGGAGCCAGGGTAAATGGCCGCATGGTACCTTTGTCAACTCCTTTGCAAAATGGCGCTATTGTAGAAATTATTACCCAGAAGAACAGCCATCCTAGTTTGGATTGGCTGAATTTTGCCAGAACTTCTGCAGCAAAGTATCGCATTAAACAATGGTACAAGCGATCGCGCCGCGATGAAAATCTGGATCGGGGACGGGAATTATTGGAAAAGGAACTAGGTAAAACAGGTTTTGATAACTTGCTCAAATCACAAGCCATGCAAACTGTGGCCGAAAAGTGTAATTATCACAGCGTCGAAGATTTACTAGCAGGTTTGGGTTACGGTGAAATTACCCTCAACTTAGTTCTCAATCGCTGGCGAGAAGTAGCTAAAGAACAACAACCGGGTAACGTTGTTTCTTTATTTCCCGGTAAAGAAATACCAACAACATCAAAAATTGTCCGCGATACCCCTCCCCTGAATACCCGTCCCTGTGATTCACCCATTATTGGCGTAGAGGGATTGGTATATCATCTAGCTGGTTGTTGTACCCCCCTTCCCGGTGAAGCAATTATTGGTGTGGTCACACGGGGTAGAGGAATTTCTATTCATCGTCAAGGGTGTAGTAATCTCGAAAGTGTGGAGTTTGAGCGCTTAGTACCCGTCAGTTGGAACTGTGCTGTTGAACATATCACTCGTCCCCAGACTTACCCGGTAAATGTGCAAATCGAAGCCCTTGACCGTGTGGGAGTCCTCAAGGATATTTTATCCCGGTTGAGTGACCAGGGAATTAATGTGCGTCATGCACAGGTGAAAACTTCTATTGATCAACCCGCTTTGATTGATTTAGGAATAGATATACGCGATCGCTTGCAACTAGAGCAAGTATTTACTCAAATTAAGAAAATGAGCGACATTTTAAATATCCGTCGCCTTGGTCAAATTGACGAATAGTATTTACTAGGCTGTGTTAGAGCAGATTATAAAACTTAGCTGGGATGACTAACATTCATAGACTGCAACATTTTTTCCCGCTTCTTGCGGGCAATTTCTTGTAAATCAACTGTTCTATCAGTCTCATCGACAATTTCACCGGTGATCACTTCTAGTACATCTTCCAATGTTACCACACCAGCCACATCTCCATATTCATCAACCACTACAGCCAGATGTTCCCGCGCTGCGATGAAATTCTTCATCAGTTTATCAGCTCGAATTATTTCGGGAACAAAGTTAACTTTTCGCGCTAAATTAGCAATTTTTTCCTGGTTATTACCTTCAACCATAGCTGTGAGTAAATTATGCTTTAAAGCAAATCCAATTACCTGGTCAATCGACTCATCAACTACAATAATACGGGTATGTTGAGAAGCAATAATATCTTTTTTTGCTGCTTCAAGAGTGAGATTTCCGCGGATGTAAGTTAACATAATCCGGGGTGTCATCAAGTCTGCTGCTGTGACATCATTTAATCTAAATACCCGTTGAATCATTTCTGCTTCATCGCTTTCAATAATCCCCTCTTGTTGACCAATATTCGCTAGCAACTTGATTTCGGCCTCATTTGTGGTTGGTCGCTTTTTGGTTTTAAAAAAGGGTGCAGTGACGTTTTCTATAATCCAAACCAGGGGTGTGAACACTAAAGACAGTCCCGTCACAGGTAAAGCCGTCACCATAGCGATTTGTTCACAATAGCGCTCTCCAATTGTCTTGGGAATGATTTCTCCAAACATGATAATCAAAAAAGTAAGTATTGCCGAAAATATTCCCAACCAAGTATCTCCCAGGACTTGACTAGCAATACTACCTGTCAGAATACTGCCAACAATGTTAAAAATATTGTTCATGATCACAATTGTGGCAATCGGTCGATTCATATTTTCCCGAATTGCCAACAGTGCAAGGGCAGCCGGATGGTTGGACTGCGCTAATTGTCTGACTCTCAGGGGAGAAACAGAAAACAACGCCGTTTCCGTAGCAGAACAAAGCCCTGAACCGAAAATCACAACAAATACAATTATTATTAGCTGCAACATAAAAGCTAGGAGTTATTACCCATTTTATCAAAATCCACAGCAAGATTCCCACTCCAATCAACAGCATCCTGTTTTAAGGTATTTTGGGTCAATATGAATAATAATAGTTTGAGATTCTTATGTCACAAATATTTCCAGGAGAGGTATTCGCTAACACTGCCGATTTTGACAACGGTATTCGCCAACTCTTACCCCGCTATGATGAGATGTTGGGGGTAATTACCGAGTGTTTTCCAACTACAACTCGTCGGATTTTAGAACTAGGCTGCGGTACAGGGGAACTAACCCTGAAAATCTTCCACTGCTGTCCCAATGCGGAAATCACAGCCTTAGATTACTCACCCCGCATGTTACAATTTGCTAGGGAGAAAATCACCAATGCTGGATATCAAGAACGGTGGACTGGCATACAAGCAGACTTTGGTGAATGGGCCAATCATCCCGAAAAGTTCGATATAAGTAGCGAATTTGATGCCTGTGTCTCATCTTTGGCAATTCATCATCTCCATGATCAGATGAAGCTGAAGTTATTTCAACGCATTGCCGGGAGTCTTCGCCCAGGGGGTTATTTTGGCAATGCAGACCCAATATTACCAGAATCACCTGTGCTGTCACAAGTTTATCAGGCGGCACGAGAAAAATGGGCAGCACAACAGGGAAATACTTTAACCGAGGTACGGGCTAGGCTTGGTAGTAGTACTCAGCAAGGATATTCTAGCCAAGACCAACTCGCTACTTTGGAGACACATTTGCAAATGCTCACTCAATCTGGATTTAAAACAGTAGCAGTACCTTGGAAATATTACGGTTTAGCTGTTTTTGGCGGCTGGGCTTAACCCATTTAACCGCTTCCGGATGCTGCGTTTAGAGCGTATCCCAGGCGGTTCCTTTATAGCCATAATCAAAAATTTCTGGGTGTAAAATTTCTGCTAAAATCTCTAAAGAATCTGCAAGTCTTGGTCCGGGACGATTGAAGAAAGCATTGCCATCAGCAACATAAACTCTACCACTCTGGGCGGCGTGAAGTTTTTCCCAGTCTGGACGTTGAATGAATAACTGGGCGGCTTGACGAGTCCGATTTAAATCAAAGCCACAGGGGATGAAAATGATGATGTCTGGATTGCTTTTTAACAGTGCTTCCCAGGATATAGAACTAGAAGGCTGACCTGTGAAGCTAAATTGTGACTGACCTCCTGCTAAGTTCACCAATTCGGGAATCCAATTCGCAGCAATTATTAAAGGATCTGTCCACTCAATACAGGCTACTGTGGGTAACTCTGTTGAGGAAAGCCCCTGGAGTCTTCGCTGACAAATCGTGACACGAGCTTCTAAATTTTCCAAGACATGAACTGAGTCTACACCAAAGATATCACTTACTCGCTCAATATCTTGCCAAACATCCTCAAGAAGATGCGGTTTTAAGGAAATAATTTGAGGTGACGTGTGGAAAAGACTAGCAACGGCTTTTTCCACATCTGCAAGGGTGACTCCACATAAATCACACTGGTCTTGAGTAATAATGTGGGTGGGTTGTAATTTCTCTAAAATATCGGTTTTGATTTCATATATACTTAAGGCGGATTTTAACAATTCGTTGATATCTTCATGAATCTTACGACTTTGCCGATGGTAATTCCAGCGTGCTTGAGTACAAACCGGGCGATTTTTGATTTCCGGAGGGTAGTCGCATTCATGCGATCGCCCGACAATGTGATTAGTCAGGCCTAGTGCGTCCAAAATTTCCGTTCCACCAGGAATCAAAGAAACAATCCTCACACTACTATTGGCCATCGGGCTACCTCCAGAACAGCTACTATAATTTCAATTCTGGCAAACTTTAACTGTTGGGGTATCTTTCTTTAGGTGAACACCTGTGTTCAGTCATAAAACAAAATCACATATGAAGTATTTCACGGACTAAAGAAGCTAACTTGTCAGCACTATCAGGAACTGCGACCGCTTTGGCATTTTCTGCCATTGTGGCTAATTCATGGGGCGATCGCAATAAATGTAAAACTTGAGTTTGTAATGTCTGTGTTGTTAACTCCGATTGCCGAAAACTTAAAGCCGCGCCAGCTTGAGTAAATACCTCTGCATTGTATGCTTGATGGTCTTCGGCAGCAAAGGGGTAAGGAATTAATATCGCTGGCGTTCCACATACTGCTAATTCTGTTAAACTGCCCGCACCAGCGCGACTAATGGCTAAATCGGCTCGTTTTAACAAAGCCGCCATGTTGTCGTAAAAGGGTAATGAGATATATTGCGAATGCTGGAGACTATCCGCCTGGGGATCTTGATTCCCTGTTAAATGTACCACATAAGCACCAGCATCAAACCAGGACGGAGCCGACTGGCGCACTAACTGATTCACCGCCACCGCCCCCTGACTCCCACCAAAGACTACAATTAAAGGCACACCATCAGGAATAGGTAAATCCAGCAATTTATCTAGTCCTGGTTCCAGGAATTGAGAGCGCACGGGAGTACCCACATAAACATTTTTGCAGCGAGGTAAATACTGACTAGCGACCGCAAACCCTAAGGCCACCGCACTACACCAGGGGCCAAAAAACCGGCTAACTTTACCAGGTAAGGCATTAGATTCATGGAAAACTACAGGTAACCCCAGGGAACGCGCCGCAATGACGCTAGGAGCCGCTATATAACCCCCAGTCGTGAAAACACCTTGAAAATTCCCTTCTGTGAGGATGCGTCTGACCTTCAAAATCGCCGCCACCATACCGGCTATGATCCGGAGTGTAGACAATCCAAATCCTTGCTGAAACCCCTCAACTGCAATAGTATTCAATAGATACTGTGTGGGCACAAGTTGAGTTTCTAAACGATTGGAGACACCCAGCCATTCAATCTCATAATCTGGTAATTTCTCAGCCAGTGCGATCGCTGGAAACAAGTGTCCACCAGTCCCACTAGCAGCTATTAATAATTTTATCGGTGCGTTTGCCATGAACAATCTAACGTTTAGCGCCTAGCATATCTAAAGATAAAACAATTTCCTGACCTTCTCTACTTAAATCAGCAAACTCTTATCAAATGACTAACATTACTGCCTTCTTACTGAAACACCAACAGAAATTTCCTCATACTATTGGGTTCTTTATATCACTAATACTAATGAATATAACTAGTAATTGGCAACCGGCTCAAGCTAGGACAATACAACCATTACAACCTGTGTCTACTGTTGTCCAAAGCGGTGAGATGTCCTTAAAAGACAGGCTACGCCAATGGCAAATAGCCAACAGCTTATCTCCCATCATTTCCAGCGGTACAGCCACTGAATTGAGCAATCTGTTAGCACAAATGGATGCAGCAGCTACCCGTGGTAACATCAAAGAAGTCATGCAATTTTACAGTCCCAATTTCAGCAATACAGATGGTTTAAATTACCAATCCCTAGAAAAATCCTTAATCGCATTCTGGAAACGTTATCCAAGTTTGCGATACAGTACAAAGTTGCAATCTTGGCAAGTTGAAGGCAATACCATCGTCGCCGAAACGGTAACTAATATAGTTGGTTCACCATCTACCAACAGCAGTAATTTCGCTCTCAATACCACCATTACATCCCGTCAACGGATTCAGGGCACAAAAATAGTCGAGCAAAAAATCTTATCAGAACGTAGCCTACTTACTTCTGGCGAGCAGCCACCCCAAATTGATATCAATTTACCAGATCAAGTAAAAGTAGGACAGAAGTATCATTTCGATGCCATCGTCCAAGAACCACTCGGCGATGAGTTTCTACTGGGAACAGCAATAGAAGAACCAGTCCACGTCAGTAAATATCTCAATCCCACATCTGTAAATTTGGAAAGACTCAAATCTGGGGGACTTTTTAAAATCGGACGCGCCCCAGTTATTCCTGGTCATCGTTGGGTGTCAGCAGTGATTGTCAGATCTAATGGGACTACCATCGTCACTCAACGTCTGCAAGTGGTTAGATAGTTAATATTCATTGTACCAAAAAGCTTGTTTGTGTGTACACTCCGCCCCTAGCGGCGGAGTTTCAATTCTTCCATCACATCAGCCGGAATCTCAGTCACTAAACGAATGGGAAATCCTTGGGTAGATGCATATTGGGCGTACTCTGGGGTGAGGAAGATTTTATATTGCTCCCTTTGAGGAGTCATTTGTGCCGCAAATGCTAAAGTAATAACTTTCATATACCTATGAATTTCAGCAGCTTGGGCACCAACGACCTCAACACCCCCCTTCTCCTCCCTCTGTGCAGTAGAAATGGGATCTTTGATACTACCGTGAGTTGCTCCCACAATTCCAATTAGCCATTTTGGTGCAGGGATTTTGCTAAAACCAATGATTTGTTCGGTTAACGCCGGGGTTACTTGATCGGCTGATGATGCTAAAATTAGGATGGGAATTTCCATATTTTCTAACCCAGTTTCACCGAACATGAGGGAAGTTGTGGGGTTAAGAGCGATCGCCTGTTTAATGCGAGGGTCTCGTAATATGTAGCGCTCTTGTGGTAGAGTTTTGGCAACACACTGCAAACCCTCCCCGAAATTAACAGTAGTATCTAGGAATTGAGCACAGCGTTCTCTTAAAGAATCTACTTGTAATTCTCCCCCAGCAATAGACATCGCTGTCCCACCCCCAAAAGAATGACCGATCACCATAGCGTTATTGGTTGTTAACTTACCTTGTAGCTGGTGTTTGTCTTGTTGGTTCCACTGTGCCAACTGGTCTAAAATAAAACTGATATCTTTAGGGCGCTCCAAAAATTCCTGGGGTTTCATCAGCAATGCAAGACCCCCCTGCATTGGATCTATTCGGTAATCTTGATTACTACCAATATGTTCTAGCGCTGCTACTACATATCCATGAGATGCTAAATGTTCTGCTATGTAGCGCATATCTGTGCGATCAGAGGAATAACCATGTGATAAAATGATTACAGGTTTAGTAATTACGGCAGCATCTGACCAATAAATGTCAACAGGAACAAGACGTTGGCGTTGTTCATCTTTTAATCTTGGTAAGTTGATCACCTGTACTTTCCCAGTTCCTGCTTCCCCAGGATCAAAGGGTAAATTCAATTCTGCAGGCTTTGCAGCCAGTTGGGGAGTAATGGCTTGTATAAACCGGTTACTTTGCTGATAGGACAGGTTAAAGTTACTAAAAACCCCAGGTACTTCCGCCACATTAATCACAAGGTTTTGACTGGGGTAATTTTGGATAAAGCTAATAACAGAAAGTCCTTCTGAAGTTTTAGAACCATGTACCAGCGCAGTTCTCAGGGCTTGCATTCCCGCCTCATCTTTGCGGAATGTGAGTTTAGAGAAGTCTTGGAGGATACTACTACCAACCGGAGTATATAATAATCTACTTAAGTTCACAAAATTTACGGGAACTTTCTTACGTAGTACTTCTAAAAATTTTTGCCGCTCTTCAGGGGGAAATTTATTCGTATAAACTTGATATTGCCGAGGTACTATTCCTGTTTCGGCAATTGTTTGCAAGTCTTCAACCGATATTGATTCTTCTAAAATACCATAACGCAAAATAACATTCTGTGCAGCATTTGCCGGTTTAATTCTCAGGAAGAAATATGTGTTAATAATAGTGATTAATAAAAAAATATTTATTGTAATCTTTGATAGTAGTGTATATCGCATAATTTGACACCGAACGACATTTTTATTTATGAGTTAGAAAATTTTGAACCGGTTAAAGCTTTTTTGATAATTTTACCATAAATATTCAGAGAATTACCGGCTGAAATTTAAGGTAATTCTATACCTAATGCACCCTACAGGCTCAAGTGAAAGTCACCGAGAAGCGATCGCCTATTCAGCATTTAAGCTTTTGAGAATTTTCTTAGCTAACAATTTTTATAGAACTCTACTATATTTGAAAGGATGATTCCTTGCCAGATCAGCGATAGCGCAAGCGCTGCTGCTAAAGCAGATCGCCTATTTCACATTACCATCATTTCACTTTCAACACTATCGATTAGTATCAAGTGATGTTACAGTTAGATTAGTGTAAATACGTACTAAATGACTATTTCCAGGGAATCTTTGCATAAACCATCCTATGGTTTGGGGGTTAGTCCTGGCTGTAAGTAAGGATAGTAATTTTATTATGCCACCCATAGTTATTAAGATATTATTAAAAAGTTTAATAGTATGAGATGATAATTAAACTAAGTATTATTCATTAGATATCCGATGACAGATGAATTTCCCTGGCTGAGTGTGATTGTCTTGTTACCATGCATTGCTGCTCTGGCGATCCCTGTGCTTCCCGATAAAGACGGTAAGTGGATACGATGGTATGCGCTAGGAGTGGGAGTTGCCGATTTAATCTTGATGTGCTACGCCTTTTGGCAGCATTATGATGCCAGCACTGCTGTATTTCAACTAGAAGAAAATTATGCCTGGATGCCTCAGTTAGGCCTAAGTTGGGCGGTTGCTGTGGATGGTTTATCAGTTCCCTTTGTACTTCTAGCCGGACTGGTAACAACACTGTCAATTTTTTCGGCTTGGCAAGTTGACCGCAGGCCTCGTCTTTTCTATTTCCTAATGCTAGTGCTCTACTCGGCCCAGATTGGAGTATTTGTCGCCAAAGACCTGCTGCTGTTTTTCATTATGTGGGAAGTGGAGCTAATTCCCGTATACCTGCTGATTTCCATTTGGGGTGGACAAAAGCGTCGCTACGCTGCTACAAAATTCTTGATATATACGGCGGCAGCTTCTATATTTATTTTGGTAGCAGCATTGGCAATGGCGCTCTATGGTGGCGGTAATATCACTTTTGACTTAGCACGGTTGGGATTGAAAGATTACCCACTAAATTTAGAACTTTTACTATATGCAGGATTGTTAATTGCCTTTGGTGTCAAGTTGGCTGTGTTCCCCATGCATACTTGGTTACCTGATGCTCATGGAGAAGCATCATCTCCAGTATCAATGATTCTGGCAGGTGTGCTGCTGAAGATGGGAGGATACGGGCTAATTCGCCTGAATATGGGAATTTTGGCTGATGCACATATTTACTTTGCACCAGTTCTGGCAATTCTGGGGGTTGTTAACATTATCTATGGTGCGTTGAATTCCTTCGCCCAATCTAATATGAAGCGGCGGCTGGCCTATTCGTCCATTTCTCACATGGGATTCGTACTGCTAGGTATTGCATCCTTCACTGATTTGGGTATTAACGGCGCCATGTTGCAAATGATTTCCCACGGTTTAATTGCGTCCGTGCTGTTTTTCCTGGCAGGTGTCACCTACGATCGCACTCGTACAATGATTATGGATGATATGGGCGGTATTGGTCAGGTAATGCCGAAAGTATTTGCATTATTTACCATCAGCGCCATGGCCTCCCTAGCTCTCCCTGGTATGAGCGGCTTTGTGGGGGAACTTGCCGTATTCGTTGGTATAACTAGCAGTGATGTCTACAGTTCCGCCTTCTGTATTGTCACGGTTTTCCTGGCTGCCATAGGAGTTATCCTCACACCAATTTATCTACTTAATTTGCTGCGTAAGGTGTTTTATGGTACTAGTGCTGCAGTCTCCTGCGACGTTAATAATGCAACCTTGGAGAATCAGGAGGACGAGGGAACAGCTTGTTTTGGTACTGACTGTCTGCTGCCAACTCAAACCATATATAGTGATGCTAGACCCCGTGAAGTATTTATTGCTGCCTGTTTTCTGTTGCTGATTATCGGTATCGGGTTTTACCCCAAGTTGGCTATGCAGATGTATGACGTGAAGACCGTGGCTGTGAATGCTCAGGTGCGCCAATCTTTGATGACTATCTCCCAAACAAATCCCCACATCTATGCTCAGGGATTGTTGGTTCCTACTATTCCCGCATCTGAAATAAAACCCGTTTTGGGAGTTGTTAAGTAACTTTATTGACTTATGAAACGTCGCGATTTTATCAATTGGGTAGGTTTAAGTACAATCGCTAGTAGTTTACCTGTAGCTATAGCTGCTTGTGCTTCTAAAAAAGTATCTAGAGATTGGCAAACTGTGGGTACTGTGACGGATTTGGATAAAGATGGCCAATTGCTAGTTCAAAAATCCCCTACTTTCAATGTTTTAGTAGTTGGTACATCGGTCAGTGAAAATCTCATCGCTGTTGACCCTACCTGTACTCACTCAGGTTGCACAGTAACATGGGAAGGGAAAGGTAATAAGTTTGCCTGTCGTTGTCATGGTGCAGAATATAACAGTAATGGTCAAGTGCGAAGAGGACCAGCTAGAGAACCACTCAAAACTTACTCAGCTAAGATTGAGAATAATTCAGTATTAGTGAAGCAAAATTAATAATTTCATATCAAACAACCTCTGAGAGAATGGTGGATGCTCTCAAAAACAAGGCTGGAAGACCCATTAAAAAAAACGCTCAATTTTTGGCAAAAATTGAGCGTTTTATAGTTAAATTTCGTCAGGTGATCGGAATACCTATTTATTTAGTATTAATCAACACTACTTTAATTCCTCCTAAAGATAGATAAATACTACGTCCATGTTTTCATACTTCCTGAAAGTTTTGCTAGGCAATGGATGGAACAATAGTATCAATTTTAATTACCATCTTATAAATTTCATCCTCAGTTGTCGTAATTAAGCCGCATGATTACAAAAACCTTCTGATAGTATTTATTTTTGACACCCTAGTTTTGCTTTGTTACATCAAATATGCGACTTCTGGGTATTTAGTAATTATTGATACTAATATTCTTATGACTTCATCTCTACTACCTAGTAGACAGTATGTTGATCAAGACTTCTGTCTACTTAAGGATGTAATGGTGATTTTATGATGTTACAGTTTAAATATCGCCAAATTTGGTGGAATCATCGTACACAATGTCCATAGCGGCAATATTTTGTCAGGAGTGAATGTGAATATTATTTCCCTTGTCTACTACAAGCTAGGCAAATGCAAAAGTTTGTTTTACCTACCCAGCGTAGCTGCTCTGACAATGTTAAGTAGTGGTGTGTCTGCTATTGCTGAAACAGTAGATACTCAACTGTTTCATGAGGCTTCTGTGAATGCAATATCTATGGCTACGCCCTGCGAGGTAGAAGTTGCTAATGAAACATTCACACCTGTACAGGGGACGGTGGAAACCTCATCAGCATACCTGATTTCTCAATCAACACTTACTTCTCATCATCAGATAGCACAAGCAAATATAGATTTTGGTAGACCTAGCCGTGCCGGTAGAAACTATGTCGGTATTGCTGGTAACCTTGGTTTAGAAGGTAGCAACTCATCTTTAGGTGATGGCAATGTTGCCGTTGTCGGTAAGGTGGGATTGACAAATACCATATCTGTAAGACCATCTGCTCTATTTGGCAACAACACCACTATCTTGCTTCCCGTTACCTATGACTTCAGCTTACAGCAGCCAGGTCCGTTTGACGAGCCCTTAGCGATCGCACCTTATGTTGGAGTAGGTGCAGCTCTTAAAACAGGTGATAATTCTAAGACTGCTTTATTAGTATCTGTTGGTCTTGATTTTCCTCTCAATAGTCGATTTACCGCCACAGCTTCCGCTAATGCCGGATTTTTTGACCAAACTGATATCGGTTTATTATTAGGAGTTGGTTACAATTTCAGCGGTTTTTAACTGAATCATCTCAAACATAAAAGGCAAAAGTGATTCTCACTCTTGCCTTTTACCTATGGCGATTGGAAAGGCACTTGATTTTTATTACTTACACAACTATAGCACTACGCATACACCTTAGGACATCATAATTGTGGTTTTAAGGGAACAGGGAACAGGGAATGGGGAACAGGAAGGATTGGGAAGGATTGGGAAGGATTGGGGAACAACAAGCAGGGAAATGTCCTAACACTTGTGGTTACTGCTGTACAAGAGAAAATTTTTTTTAATTTTTGTTTGTATTGATTGCTATTAGCGGATATATTCAAAGGAATAAACTCTTGAGTAATAGCGAGGGTATTACAATCTATTACGTAACTGCTGATTGTGAGTAAGAGTGAATAGATGAGGGAAATCTTATAGTGATATCGGCGACATTGTGAGTATCACTCAGAAATATAGCATTTCCCATGCTCGTGAGGTACAAAGTTGTTTAGTTTCAGGGAATAGGGAACAGGGAATAGGGAACAGGGAATAGACAATTGATGTGTACTTCATTAGCCTGAAAAAGGCTTTATATAGTTTCTTATCTTGATGAGATGGACTAAATTCTGCCATAATAATTATTATATTATCAGTAACAGTGAAAGCATTGGTTGCTAAATAATGCAACTTTGTATTTGGGGATGTAATCTTTATTTTTGCAGTAATTATTGCAGTTTACATAACAACAAATAATTCTTTCAGCTAAAAATAACCCTTATATTATATATGAATAAACAGCGGCAATCATCAAATCAGACTAAAAATATTATAAAGGAAAAGGAAAAAGAACAAGAACTCATGCATGATGTTCTTGTGTTGCTGGAAAACTTGATTTCAAGGGAAGAGACTACAGTCAAGTTAATAATGGATTCTCTCTATGATGTAGGGTCAATTAACCTGATTAACCATAAGTTTCATTCTCAGACTCTCAATAGACTTCTCAAACTCATTTCCAGAACATCCAAGCCAGTATTTAGAATTTTTGCTTGGCGGTGGTTTCAAAATAATGGTCCTCAATTAATTACTAACTGGATACAAAGCAAGATTACTTTCAAAAGCACCCAAACAGCAAAAATACCCACAACACAAGTTGTGCTGGCAAATCCAGACACAAATGTTAATCCTCTAACAAAACCTCAGTCTCAACTTCAGGAAGTAAAACATCTTCGTTCCCAGGTGACATTACTAACTGGTATTTTGGCTGGGTTCGTCACTGTGTTTGGTTGTAGCTTTGTTTGGTTAAGTTATTCTCTAGAGCGATCGCATATGCAAAGAATTGTAGAATTACAAAATCAGGTGAAAACTCTGGAGGCCAGCTTCCAAGAACATTAGCTAAATCTGGAAGTAGCCCGGTAATAATTGTGGCGGACTACCCCTATGTCGTTGCTCTTTCCTTGGCAGAGACTATTGAGGATTAGGACTAACTTTATCGATCACCCTAATTTTACCATCTGCTTCTACAGTCCAAACATCGTAAACACCCACAACATCGCCATTGGCATCAATATCCACATTACCACTTGCCCCTTGGTAGTTAATGTCTTGACCCTCTCGAAGTAACTTCAGCCCCTCGCATACATTAGTAACTTCTATACCAGGTGCATTAGCAACATCACGCATTTTACTAGCAATACCAACCCCTGTATTTTCCTGGGCGGCTTGGGCGGCCAGTACCAACAAAGCCGCAGCATCCCAGGCTTGGGGGGCATATTCCCCCGGTGAAACGCCTTTTTTTTCTTGCCACAGTTGATTAAAAGCTGCTAGGGCTTGGCCATCAGAACCGGGTACTGTACCCAGGGCTCCCGCCAAGAGATATTTCCCATCTCCACCTTTACCTACTTGGTTTGGGAAGGTAGATGATTTTACTCCATCAGTTAGTAAAATTTGCACCCCATCAGTTAACCCTTGCTGATAAGCAGTTTTGAGGAGGAGACTACCTGTTTCAGCGTAGAGAACCGCTACGACTGCATCCGGTTTACCAGCGAAAGCTGCAGCAGCTTCAGTATCAAAAGTTTGGGCTTTGGGATCGTAGCGGACAGGATTATTTTTATTAACTACAGTTCCGCCCAATTTCTCAAAAGCCTCTACAAATGCTTTTTCAAACCCCACGCCATAGTCGTTATTAATCACAACTGTAGAAACTCGCCGAAAACCTTTTTGATTAGCTAGTTCAGCTAATGCTAATGCTTGGTAGGTATCAGGAGGCGCTGTACGCGACCAAAAGCCTTTAAATTCGCCTTTTTGGGCTTTTTCTGTAAAAACTGGACTGGTACTACCAGGAGAAACCAGCATAACTTGATTCGGCACAGCAACTGAGACAGCAGCAGTAGAAACGCTACTAGCAAAGGAACCAACTACCCCAGCTACCCGGTCTAAAGTTGCCAATTTGGTCATACCCGCCGCACCAGCTCTAGGGTCAGTTTGGTCGTCCACTTCTATGAGGGTAACTGGTTGTCCATTCACTCCCTCGCAAGCGTTAACGGTCTCTACCAGCAAGGGAATGGAGCCTATCATTTGCTGTCCAACCGATGCTAGGTCACCAGTACTTGGTAGTAAGGTACCAATTTTTAGTCCAGAACTACTCTCCCCAGTGGTATTAGTGTTATTCGCATTTTCGCAAGCTCCTAAAAGGAACCCTGTTGTTAGGGTAGCTATACTCAAGCCTACGGCAGTATTAATTTTTAGCACAGTTTACTTTTTCCCCTGAGGTATTTAAGACGATAAAAGTAAGATTCAACCTAGCTTCTTCTTAGAGACAGAGGAGAACTGCTGGTTTAATTACTCAGATACATAATAGCATCTACCCACGGGAGTAAAACTTGTCACTAGAACATCAATATTTGTTGATGTATAACATAGGTAGTTTTCAGGACTATACCTAACATTAAGAAAAAAGTAATCACTTTGTTCTCAAGGGTTTTCGGCATTTTCGTTATAAATATAGCATTTCCCATGCTCGTGAGGTACAAAGTTGTTTAGTTTCAGGGAACAGGGAACAGGGAACAGGGAACAGGGAACAGGGAACAGGGAACAGGGAATAGGCAATTGATGTGTACTTCATTAGCCTGAAAAAGGCTTTATAAGAAGGCTTAATTTTTAACCTAGGCGTATCGCTAAAACGGAGAGAGAGGGATTCGAACCCTCGGTACGGAGTTACCTGCCGTACAACAGATTAGCAATCTGTCGCTTTCGACCACTCAGCCATCTCTCCAGATGGGCTACAGATTTTAAATATAGCAGAGTATTTTTAATTAGTCAACTATCATTTATAAAATTGTTTGAAGTATCGGAGGTCAATATAGAATCTCCTGACTTATAGTCAGGAGACTGGCAGGTGTTGCAAAACTTACAGATTACGAATTATTCTGAATATTGAGTTAACTAAAGAACCTGCGATCGCATCCACGCCCCTGGTAAAGAAAGTAATTTTTGCCACTGAGGTACATAGGCGCGTTGGGTAAACGCGTTGTAATCGTTACGTTCAATGATGGTTAAAATTCGACTGTAATGCATGAGAGCCGCCCATACAGGCCAACGAGCATCAGGGGATAGATAACTAATACCTCTTTCAGCTTTAGTATAAAATTCTCTAGCTCTGTTAATTTGAAACCGCATTAGGGAGCGCCAGCGGTCATCAACTACACCTTTGAATAAATCTTCCTCAGTGTAATTGAATCGTGCCAAATCCTCTAGAGGAATATAAATTCTCCCCCGTCGTGCATCCTCCCCTACATCTCTGAGGATGTTGGTGAGTTGCTTGGCTATTCCCAAGGCGATTTCTTCAGCAGTGGGCAGATAAGGCTGTTGTTTACAGTTCCACGGCGCTGAATTTCTGGTTTCATCCAGTCCCATAATCGAGGTTGACATTAAGCCAACAGTACCGGCGACGCGATAACAGTAGAGGTATAAATCCTCAAAGGTTTCATAGCGACTGCGATACAAATCCATCTGCTGACCAGCAATCATATCCCGGAAGGGCTGAATGTCGATGGGAAAGCGTCGAACAGTATCAGCCAAAGCTACATCATAATCTTCCACTGGTTCCCCAGCGAAAATTGACTCTAGCTGCTGCTCCCATAAATCTAGGGTTTCTGGCGTAGTCATGGCACATCCAGGCCCATCTACCAATTCATCTGTGCGGCGACACCATGCGTAAATCGCCCAAATAGCGGGACGTTTTTCTTCGCTCAGGAGCAAAGTGCTTAGGTAAAAAGTCGCGGAATACTTGGCTATAAGTTGCCGACAAAGTTTGTAGGACTCGTCTACAGAGACCAGCGTTTTCATGCGCGGTGGGGAATCAGGCAGTTGCAGCATTCGTTGCGGGCGGTCGGGTTGGCGTTTGCAGGTCTGAGGAATTTTCTACCGGGGGGGCTTCCGAGATTGCTTGCGCTGTCAGCTTACCAGAAAGTACAGCACCTTCCATACTGGCTAAGTAGCGCTGCATGGTGTAATCCCCAGTTAGATAAAAGTTGTTGATGGGGGTTTGTTGTGAGGGGCGGTACTGTTGGCGACCTGGTGTCGCTTTGTAAACTGAGCGCGGTGTTTTGACCACATGATACTTTAGTAATTTAGCGTTATTTTCTTGCCCAAAATGGTCAGGGAAGAGTTTCTCTAACTCAGCAAGAGTGGCGGTAACAATTTCCTCATCTGATTTAGTGATCCAATCTTTTGCCGGAGCTAAAACTAATTCCAACATTGAACGATCTGGATTAGCATATTCACGACAGGCATTGCTCATATCAGCATAAACGCTCAGGAGGGGCGATCGCGAGAATAATAAGTGATCAATCTCTGTCAGTTTACGATCAAACCACAAATGGACATTAATTACAGGTACGCCTTCTAAACCTTCTAGCTTTTGGAAAAATTCCATTTCCTGCCAAGGTTTTGGTAGCATTACCTTTAACGGGTCAACGGGCATAGCTGACACATACAAGTCAGCTGTAAATATTTCATCTTCAGCCCCATTTAACCCTCTGAGTAGGAATCCTTTAACTGTACCGTCAGGGTTGAGCAAAATTTCCTTGAGGGGAGCATTTAGCCGCACTTCCCCACCACGCTCAGTGATGTGATCTACTATCGGCTGACACAATCGTTCGGTGGGTGAACCGTCTAAAAATGCCATTTTAGAGCCGTTCTTTTCCTGAAGGAAGCGATTCAGCGCTGTCAGCAGAATGGTAGCAGAGATTTCATCAGGTCCAATGAAGTTCAATGACTTGCACATAGCAATGAAAACTTCTGTGTTCACCCGTTCCGGAATATTCTGTTTACGTAGCCACTCTGTCCAAGAGTATTTATCCATCTCCTCAACATATTTTTGCCCCTGAACCATTGCTGGAATCAGTCCTAGGCCAAATTTAATTTTTTCTGGCCATGTGAGCATATCGTTGTTTCTGAGAATCGCCACCACACCATTTAAGGGCGCTGGCAAATCCGGGAAGTCAAAGCGGCTGTAGGTTCCTGGTGCATCGGGCTGATTGAAGATCATTGTGTGTTCTTTCCACTGCAATCGATCTTCAATATCCAGTTCTTTAAATAGCTGCAACATATTGGGATATGCGCCAAAAAAGATGTGCAAACCCGTTTCGTACCAGTCTCCATCAGCGTCTTTCCACGCGGCCACTTTACCACCCAATACATCCCGGCGCTCCAAGATAATGGGAGTGTGACCTGCGTCTGTGAGATATTTCGCGCAGGATAGCCCTGCTAGACCAGCACCCGCGATCGCGACTCGCATTTAAACTTACTGCCTTTTAATATTTCTTTATGGTTTTGTCGTTCTCATTATACGTTGCAATCCGTTACATTTGGCAGCAGTTGTGCGATCTGTTCTCAAAAAACTTCTCTCAGGAATGCTCTTAGTCACATCCCAAGGTGCTAACACCATCACAATTGAATGTTTTCCTGATTTCCTCCATCTGACTTAATTTATGTAATTTTCCTGAACATAAATTAAAATGTTAAGTATATTTTATAGTTCTTTTTTTTCCTATGGTCACATCTCAAAAGCTAGAAACCTTTGGTAATCATTTAATAGTTGGTATTTCTGGGACGACATTAAGTGATGATGATAAACATATACTGAGTGACTTAAACCCAGTTGGGGTGATTTTTTTTGCTAAAAACTTTGAGGATGGTAAACCTTACGAAGTATGGCTAGAAACTTTCGAGCAACTTAACCACCAAATCCGAGAATATGCTCAACGTGACTCTATGTTTATGACATTAGACCACGAAGGAGGAAGGGTCGTGAGAACACCATTACCAATTACCAGATTTCCTCATGCCTTACTGTGTCGATCGCGTTCCTACGAAGTAGCAAAAGCCACAGCATTAGAACTGAAATCATTGGGCATAAACTTATCCTGGTCTCCCGTAGCAGATATTTTTTCTCATCCTCAAAATCCCATTATCGGACCTCGTGCCTTTGGTCACACCCCAGAAACCACAGCTAAAGCTGTATGTGAATACTACAGAGGACTTAAACAAGGGGGAATATTAGGATGTGGGAAACACTTTCCTGGACATGGAGACACTAGTAAAGATTCTCACATTGAATTACCCATACTCAATCTGACCCTAGAAGACCTGCACAAACGGGAGCTAATACCATTTAAAGCCCTGATTGCCGAGCAAATTCCCCTAATCATGACAGCTCATATCTTATTCCCCCACATAGACCCCAAATTACCAGCCACACTTTCCCCAGCTATCCTCAAAAGCATACTCCGGGACGAATTGGGCTTTGAGGGTGTAGTTGTATCCGACGACCTGGATATGAAAGCTGTTTCAGATATGTTTACCCACAGCGGTACAGTAGCCCAAGCCTTTGATGCTGGCTGTGATTTATTTATTGTCTCCCGTAATCTTAATTCCTTATCCATAGAACGTACCTATGAGATGGCTGAAGATTTTGCCGATTCGTTAAATCAAGGTAGTCTAGATCAATCAACAGTAGCCGCAGCCAGAAATAGAATCGAGAAACTACTAGCGGTGACTCCTCAATATACCATTCAGACTTTGGATCAAAATACCCTACAGGAACACGCCCAACTAGCGATCGCCTGTTGTTACCAGGAGAGATAAAATTAGTACTAAGGCAAAAACCGATCCAAAGCAGCTTTTAACTGTTGAATTTCCACCTCCATATTCCCCTCTTGAGCCGCTCTAGCAATACACTCAGTTAAATGTTCATCCAAAACAATTCTCGCTACCTTATCCAAAGCGCCCCGCACCGCCGCAATTTGTAATAAAACATCAGGACAAGGGGTATCTTGCTGCACCATTGTTTTAATACCGCGAACATGTCCCTCTATCCGTGACAACCGATTGACAATTTTCCGCAGTGACTCTTGACTATGAACGTGAGCATGAGCCGACTTTCCATGGTTATGCTCCATTGGGGGATGGGATATAGATAAAGATTCTTTTGCTAACCGATTGGATGTATTCATGAGCCATCTAAGTACTGTTAATAGTTAAATCCTAGCCTAGAGGATCACAAATCAAGGAAAAAGTCCTACCAACTTTTAGCCAGGAACCGGCAAAAACAATGCCAAGGCCAATACACAAGGGTTATCATCGATTTTGTCAAAATAAATGTAAATAGATGTTTCAAAACGTCTCACAATTAACCTTCTAGATTAGGTTGTGATTATGCGATTTTCTCAAGTAGGCGGTTTTCTACGTCAATTCAGTTCTTATCTGTTAGCCATGATTGTAGGCGTGGCGCTAACGTTGGGTACTTTTCATGT
Source organism: Anabaena sp. CS-542/02 (assembly GCF_028331085.1). NCBI lineage: Bacteria > Bacillati > Cyanobacteriota > Cyanophyceae > Nostocales > Nostocaceae > Anabaena > Anabaena sp. CS-542/02. The sequence continues at coordinate 12,038 of NZ_JAQMTM010000049.1, read as the reverse complement.
GTTACCCTCCCAAGCAGACCCAGCGCCGACTGTGGTCAGGGGTGAGGATGATATGACTATACCAACCCAGCCATCAGATATCATCCCTCAACAGGAATCCCCAGCAAAAGCGGCTATAGGTAGCACTAGCTTTGTCACCGCAGCTGTAAATCGTGTGGGAAATGCAGTGGTACGTATTGACACAGAACGCACCATTACTCGTCGCATCGACCCATTTATGGAAGACCCATTCTTCCGGCGATTTTTTGGTGATAGTTTCCCCCAACAGTTACCCCCTGAACAGTTGCGCGGTTTAGGTTCTGGGTTTATTATTGATAAACGTGGTCTGATTTTAACCAATGCCCATGTAGTAGACCAAGCTGATAAAGTTACGGTTCGTCTCAAGGATGGTCGCACTTATGAAGGCAAAGTTAAGGGGATTGATGAAGTTACAGACTTGGCAGTGGTCAAAATTAACCCTGACCAGGATTTACCTGTGGCGGCTTTGGGTTCTTCAGATACAGTACAAGTGGGAGACTGGGCGATCGCAGTGGGTAATCCTTTAGGATTTGATAATACTGTGACTTTGGGAATTGTCAGCACTCTGAAACGTTCTAGCGCCCAAGTTGGTATCGCTGACAAACGCTTAGACTTTATTCAAACCGATGCGGCGATTAATCCTGGTAACTCCGGGGGTCCACTATTAAATGAGCGCGGGGAAGTCATCGGCATTAATACTGCTATTCGTCCTGATGCTATGGGTATTGGTTTTGCTATTCCCATTGATAAGGCTAAGGCGATCGCTTTAAAATTGCAACGTGATGGCAAAGTGATTCACCCCTATTTGGGTGTACAAATGATTACTTTAACCCCCCAGCTAGCAAGGCAAAATAATCTTGACCCTAACTCTCCTATTCAAATCCCAGAAGTTAATGGTGTTTTTGTGATGCGAGTTATACCAGATTCACCTGCGGCAATTGCGGGTATCCGACGCGGTGATGTCATTGTACAAGTTGACCGGGAATCAGTCACCAGTGCTGATAATTTACAGAATCTTGTAGAAAATAGTCGCCTCGGTCAGGTTTTACAGGTTAAGGTGCAACGCGGTAATCAGATACAGGTAATTTCAGTCCGCACGGCTGAGTTACAAGATGCTGCTTAGTAGGTGTCAGCTAGGGTGGGCATCATGCCTACCCTGGAAGATGGATACTTGGAGTGAGAATTAATTGACCACAGATAAACCCAGATAAACACAGATTAATCCTGATTTGGGGCTATATGTGGGAAATTTTTGTACATTTGAATTGGTAGTAATTTCAGAATTAACTAATGTTATATAGAAGGTTTGGCCGCACGGAATTACAGATGCATGTTTTTTCTTGTGGGGGTATGAGATACCAGTTTAAATGGCAAGATGTGCCAGACTCGGAAATTCCTGCGGATAGTCAGGCTAATCTGGAAGCAACTATTCGCCGCGCGGTGGAACTAGGGATTAATCACATTGAAACGGCTCGCGGTTATGGGACATCAGAAATACAATTGGGAAGGATATTACCTCAGTTTCCCCGGGAGGAGATAATTGTACAAACGAAGGTCTGTCCGGTTGCAGATGCCGACGAATTTCGCCAAACCTTTGAACAATCACTACAAAATCTCCAGTTAGATTACGTTGATTTACTGGGATTACATGGTATTAATCATGGGGAATCTTTGGATTATAGCATCCGTCCTGGTGGCTGTTTAGAAGTCGCGCAGCAATTACAAAAAGAGGGAAAAGTCAAATTTATCGGCTTTTCTACCCATGGTTCTAAGGACTTGATTGTAGAAGCAATTAATACCAATAAATTTGATTATGTCAATCTACATTGGTACTACATTAATCAATGGAATTGGGAAGCAATTACAGCTGCTCAACATCACGATATGGGGGTATTTATTATTAGTCCCTCAGATAAAGGGGGGATGCTATATAAACCACCACACAAGTTAGTTAATCTTTGCGCTCCCTTAAGTCCCATGGTGTTTAATGATTTGTTTTGTCTGAGTCATCCAGAAGTCCATACTTTGAGTTTAGGTGCTGCTAGACCCCAAGATTTTGATGAACATCTCAAGAGTTTGGAATATTTAAACCGGGCGGAGGAAATTCTGCCGCCAATTTTGCGTAAGTTAGAACAAGAAGCGATCGCTACTTTAGGAGAAGACTGGGTAAAAACTTGGGATAGTAACTTACCTACCTTTGAGGAAACACCAGGACAGGTGAATATTCCTGTGATTTTGTGGTTGTTAAATTTAGCGATCGCCTACGATTTAATTGACTATGCTAAAATGCGCTACAATCTCTTAGGTCACGGTAGTCACTGGTTTCCAGGTAATAGAGCAGACCGCTTAGAGGAACTAGACTTACGACCATCTCTGGCCAATAGTCCCCACGCGGATAAAATTCCTCATAAGTTAGCACAAGCCCATGAAATGTTAGCTGGTGCGGAAGTCAAGCGGTTATCTAAGAGTTAGGAATTACTCATTAGCAAGCTCATCATCATTCTCCCTCATCTCTACCTCGTCATCTAACTTTGGCATGACCAGGACTTTATCAACCCGGTTGCTGTCCATATCCATAACTTCAATACGCATCCCCCGCCATTCAAAATGGTCTGCGACCGCGGGAATCCGACCCAGATGATTGATCACAAAACCACCCAATGTTTGATAGCTACCTCTTTGGCCAATTTCCCACTCTTCAAGATGAAAAAGTTCATAAAACTGATCTATATATAACATTCCATCCAAGAGCCAGGAACCATCCTCCCGTTGTACTGCTTGGGGTTCTTCCTCCCCCGGTTCCTCTGGAACATCACCGACGATTTCGCTCATGATGTCGTTAAGAGTCACTAATCCTTGAATTACACCATATTCATCCACTATCAAAGCCATGTAAGTAATGGTTTGTTTAAACAATTCCAAGACTTTTAAACCGCGTGTGATTTCTGGTACATATACAGGCTGCCGCAATCCCACTGTTAAGTCCATGGGTTCACTGCGGAAACACCTGGCTAGTAAGTCGGTAACTGGAATTATCCCCAAAACATTGTCTAATCCTCCCTGACAAACTGGATACCTAGAATAGGCACTTTCAATGATCTTTTGGCGGTTTTCTTCTAGTGAGTCCTCTAAGTCCAGCCAAACAATATCAGGACGAGGTGTCATAAAAGAACTCACAGGACGATCGCCTAAACGAAAAACTCGCTCAACCATATCTTGTTCCGCCTCCTCAAAGGTTCCGGCTTCCGTTCCCTGTTCAATTAAAATCTTAATTTCTTCCTCCGTAACTTGTGGACCAAGATGGGGTGTCATCCCCAATCCTCGCACTATTATATCAGTAGAAGCACTGAGGAAATACACCAATGGTGAAGCAAATGCCGCTAGGCGTTGCATGGGAATAGCGATAAACTTGGCAATTGCTTCTGGGTGATTTAATGCCAGACGTTTTGGTAATAATTCACCAATAATCAGGGAAAAATAGGTAATTATTACAACTAATACCGCGAAAGCTAGGGGTTGACTATAAGATGCCAAGAAGGGAATCAACCGTATATATACTGAGATTCTAGATGTAATGATTGCTCCTACCCAAGCCCCTGTGAGGATAATTGAGAGGTTAATTGCTAATTGAATGGTGGAGAGAAAATCATTTGGCGACTCAGCTAGTGCTAAGGCTACGCGGGCTTTGGTATCCCCTTGATTCGCCAGCTGCTGTAACCTGACTTTACTTGCTGAGACCACTGCCATCTCCGCCAGAGAAAACACACCATTAGCTATAATTAGCGCCAAAAGGACCAACATTTCAAACGTGATGGAGGACATTTTTGAGAATTGCCACTGAATCTAGGTGAAGGTGAGAAGCTCATACACCTTTTAGTATTTAGTAATCATAGGAGGGCTTTTATCGCTGTGTTGGTGATTGTCGAGAATTAATGAGAAAAATTAACCACAGATGCCCCTCTGGCTCCCGGTAAGTATGAGGATAATTCTGTAAGTGAAGTTAATAACGGCTGGAACACTCTTAAAATGGTGAATATAAACTAACTGTAATTTCTGTGATTTTTAAGGACTTCCTCCTGTAGTAAAACTTATGGCATTTTCTTCTATTGTGCGCGCCTTGGGGCGATCGCCTCTCAACACTGAATTACTTTCTCAGTTAAATCGCCAACAAGAATTGCGGTTAAATGGCATTTCTCGCCTACCCAAAGGTCTAATAGCTTCAGCATTGGCCCAAAATTCTGGCAGAAATTTATTGGTAGTAGTTCCAACTCTGGAGGAAGGCGGACGCGCTTATGCACAGTTGGAGGCTATGGGATGGCAGACGGTGCATTTTTACCCCACTTCCGAAGCCTCTCCTTATGAACCCTTTGACCCGGAAACGGAAATGACCTGGGGACAGATGCAAGTTCTGGCTGATTTGGTAAATGGGAAGGGGGAAAGTAACACCAATCTTGCAATTGTCGCTACTGCTGGGGCGTTACAACCCCATTTACCACCACCAGCAGCTTTTATACCTTTCTGTCTGACTGTGAAGCGGGGGATGGAGTTTGACCTGGATACCTTCGGGGCAAAAATTACCAATTTGGGGTATGAAAGAGTACCACTGGTAGAAACAGAAGGTCAATGGAGTCGGCGCGGTGATATTGTCGATGTCTTTCCTGTTTCTTCGGGAATGCCAGTTAGATTAGAGTGGTTTGGTGACGAGATTGAGAAAATACGCGAATTTGATGCTGCTAGTCAACGTTCTGCCCTTGATAAAATTGACCAACTTACCCTGACTCCTACTAGTTTTGCTCCTATTGTCTGGGAAGCATTACAAGATCAGGTTGAGGGGAAATCAGACTCGGAACTTCTAGAAGGGAGTCGTCGTTTTCTGGGGTTGGCTTTCACAAAACCAGCATCACTCTTAGATTATTTAAGTGAAAATACCCTGATTGCTGTTGATGAACCAGAACAGTGTCGTGCACATAGCGATCGCTGGGTAGAAAATGCCCAGGAACAATGGGGTATGAGTCATAGGGAAGAATCTAGCCCGATTCTCTCAGAATTACCCAAAATCCATCGGTCTTTTGATGAATGCCTCATAGATGTAACTAAGTTTAAAACTTTATATTTATCTGAATTAGCCGAAGAGAACAGTGGTATAAATCTTGCTAGCCGCTCATTGCCCGTAACACCACACCAATTTGGCAAGCTGGCGGACATTCTGCGACAAGAACGCGATCGCAATTTCTCCATTTGGCTGATTTCTGCCCAACCTTCCCGTTCTGTCTCTCTACTACAAGAACACGATTGTCCAGCGCAATTTGTCCCCAATCCGCGAGACTACCAAGCAATTGATAAATTACAAATTAACCATATACCTACAGCCATAAAGTATTCCGGTTTAGCGGAACTGGAAGGTTTTATCCTGCCTACATTTCGACTGATAGTCATCACTGACCGGGAATTTTACGGACAGCATTCCCTGGCCACACCGGGATATATCCGCAAGCGTCGCCAAGCCACTTCCAAGCAAGTAGACCCCAATAAGCTGCGTCAAGGTGATTATGTAGTGCACAAAAGTCACGGAATCGGTCAGTTTATGAAGTTGGAAAGCTTAACTATTAATCATGAAACCCGTGATTATCTGGTGGTGCAGTATGCTGACGGTATCCTCAGAGTTGCTGCTGATCAAGTCGCTGCTTTATCTCGGTTTCGCCGCACGGGGGACAAACCACCAGAACTGCACAAAATGACTGGTAAGGCTTGGGAAAATACTAAAAACCGAGTTCGTAAGGCCATCAAAAAGTTGGCGGTGGATTTGCTAAAACTGTATGCAGCTCGATCTAAACAACAAGGCTATAGTTATCCCCAAGATATGCCTTGGCAAGAAGAAATGGAAGACTCATTCCCCTACCAAGCCACTATAGATCAGCTCAAAGCTGTACAAGATGTCAAACGAGATATGGAAAGCGATCGCCCCATGGATCGTTTAGTTTGTGGGGATGTGGGTTTTGGTAAAACAGAGGTAGCAATTCGGGCTATTTTCAAGGCTGTCACCGCGGGTAAGCAAGTTGCACTACTTGCACCCACAACAATTTTGACTCAGCAACACTACCACACCCTCAAAGAACGCTTTGCTCCTTACCCGGTAACTATTGGCTTACTGAATCGGTTTCGTAGTGCTGAAGAACGCCGCACCATTCAAAAGCGATTAGCCACGGGGGAATTAGATATAGTTGTCGGTACACACCAAATTTTAGGTAAGAATGTCACCTTTCGTGATTTAGGACTGTTGGTGGTGGATGAAGAGCAACGGTTTGGGGTAAATCAAAAGGAAAAAATTAAAACCTTAAAAACTCAAGTTGATGTCCTCACACTTTCGGCTACTCCCATTCCCCGTACCTTATATATGTCTTTGTCAGGAATTCGGGAAATGAGTTTAATTACCACACCACCTCCTACCAGAAGAGCTATTAAAACCCACCTAGCGCCATTAAACCCGGAAATGGTGCGCACGGCAATTCGTCAGGAATTAGACAGAAGAGGACAAATATTTTATGTAGTTCCACGGGTGGAAGGCATCGAAGAACTGACAACTAATTTACGGGAAATGATACCGGGGGCGAGGTTTGCGATCGCTCATGGTCAAATGGATGAAAGCGATTTAGAATCAACTATGCTGACTTTCAGTAATGGTGATGCGGATATTCTCGTCTGCACAACAATTATTGAATCTGGTTTAGATATTCCCCGAGTCAACACAATCTTAATTGAAGATGCTCACCGTTTTGGTTTATCTCAATTATACCAACTGCGTGGTCGTGTGGGACGGGCGGGAATACAAGCCCATGCTTGGTTATTCTATCCCAAGCAAGAAAATTTATCCGATGCAGCACGGCAAAGACTGCGGGCGATTCAGGAATTTACCCAACTTGGTTCCGGGTATCAACTGGCGATGCGCGATATGGAAATCAGAGGTGTGGGTAACTTGTTAGGTGCAGAACAATCTGGTCAAATGGAAGCCATCGGCTTTGATTTGTATATGGAAATGTTAGAAGAGGCGATTCGGGAAATTCGCGGACAAGAAATACCCAAAGTTGATGATACTCAAATTGACCTCAACCTCACAGCATTTATCCCATCTGATTATATTCCCGACGTGGATCAAAAGATGAGTGCTTACCGAGCAGTGGCGGCGGCAAAATCTCCAGAAGAATTAAAGTATATCACGGCGGAGTGGGGCGATCGCTATGGTGCCATACCAGTCCCGGCTAATCAACTTTTACGGGTAATGGAACTCAAACAGGTAGCGAAAAAGTTAGGATTTAGCCGCATTAAACCAGAGAATAAACAACACATTCTTTTAGAAACTCCCATGGAAGAACCCGCTTGGAGTTTACTAGCAGCCAACTTACCAGAACATCTCAAGAACCGCTTTGTTTACTCTCCGGGTAAGGTAACGGTAAGGGGTTTAGCAGTCTTGAAAGCCGATCAGCAACTGCAAAGCTTACTGGATGCAATGCATAAAATGCAAGGTGGTGTTGCAGAGGTGGTTGTGGTTTGAGTCCTTGGGAAACAATAACTCTAGAAACTCACAATCAATAAAATTAACCTGCAAATTTTATGGTATTTATAGCTACAATCGAACTGGTCAAGTAAGCTATGTATGTGCAATCAAGGTTCTATTCATCTTGTCATTTTTGGCTGACTAATGTAGGATATATAGTGGACTTTTTTAGCCCAGGGGATATATGCGATCGCATAGGTGAGGTGCTGGAACATCCCAACAGAATGCAAAAAATACGGGACAATGCGCGACAGGAAATCGTCAGTCGCTACGACGTGCGACGAGTCTGTTTACCCCAACACCTGGACTTAATTCACAAAGTCATGGGCACAGGACGTAACTAAGTACAAGTATTTTTTTCCGGATGAATCAGTGGTCAATTTAGAGAAACAGGTGTACATTAGTTGAGGTTAGTTATCTCATCCTCACCTTGAAAGCATCCATCCATGGATAGAAAAACCAAGCGCCTGTTGTTGCTCGTTTGTTCCTGTAGTCTCGCGGGTGTAATCCTAGGGGGTACATCCAGCTGGGCAGAAAGTAATTCTTGCTTGCAATCTCAGACTGTGACTAGTGATTGTCTCACACAAGACCCCATACAAAGAACTATCCAAGGAATGGCTACAGGTTTAGTAGCAGGCGCAGGGGCGGCGGCCGGTGTATCATGGAATTTACGCCATGAGGATTAAAGGCGATAATTGCGATAGCCGCGATCGCCGTAAGCATCGCGCACCCACAAACTAACGGGTACAGCATTACCTTGAGGGTCTACTTTGACTCTAACGGTAATTGGTCGAATTTGTGGGGGTCTATTTCCTCTAGTTTGCCGGACGCTTTGGAAAATATCGTTACTAACTTGCTGCATTTGTTGTTCTGGGAGGTAGTATGTTTCTATTCCGTAGATAATGGCATTATCTTGATACACACCTCTTAAAGCGACTTGATTGCTGGGAAGAGATTCGGGTAAATTGCTAGTCACCCTGATGGGTCGCCAAGGACTGGGAACACCACGACCGGAGGAGATTTGTTGCTCTTGCAATATCACGTATAAGTTAGTCCCTGGGAGAAGTTGTCTGTTTCTCCCCTGATTCCTTCTGAATAAATCATTCCAACCGGGAAGCCTTCTCAAATTGTCCACGCGGGACATATTGTATTCCAAGGTGAGAAAAAAATCTTGAACCACATTATTAGGGTTTTGACTCAGTGTTTGCAGGATTACATCCCTACCAGCAATGCTAGTATACATTGCTTGGGTGGGAACGGCCAGGATAATTCCAGTTTGAATTAAGAGGGGAACTAATAGCCGCCAAAAAGGTAGAGGCTGGTTCGCTTTTTGTTCAGTAGCAGTGAGGTAATCTTTAAAACTCAGCTTCTCAGAAAATTCAACTTCAGGGGATAATGTTTTAGGTGATTGCTTTGCAGTCGATTCAGAGGAATCATTTCTCATGAGCCTAGTCCTAAGATGAAGAGTTATTAGTCAAAATTATGTCTGGATGAACTACCAGAATTAGGACTGACGCAGAGATTCTCTAAAAAGGGTAAACCACCCACCCACTTGAATGTCCCTAATTGTGACCAAACTTTAATTAGGAACTGGACTTACTAGGTAAGCGACGTTCAAACCAAAGTCCGGCAGTAATTAATGCCCAACCGCAGATCACAAATACCAGGGACTGAAAAAGTCGGTCTGTGTTATACTCTATAACCCTACTAATAATTTGTAAGGTTAATAATAGCATACCTCCCCAAAATCTGCTCCTGTTGTTTAACTTTAATCCCTCTCGGATTAACCCGAATGCTAAGAAGGCGAAAAGTACATTAAAGATGAAACTGCCTAATTCATCAATGCGGGTAATAGCTAAATGCCAGAAAGGTGTAATAATGATGAAAGCCAAAAAGGTAGTAACAACAGCAAGAGTAAAAATCACTTCCCTGCGGGGGGGGTTATTTCGCAGACGCAGCATTGATAACCATTGTAATACTGCTAAACCACTGAGAACCCCTAAATCGATTACAGGCAGAGACATGAATAGATTATTGTTACTATTTGGCATCAAGGTATTCAATGTTGGGGCTACCCATTGCCAACGGAAAGACAGCACATAAAAGACTAGTCCAAAAAATATCAATGCCAGGTTACGCGCCAGAGGTTGAAATAACCTGTAATTGACTGTGGGGAAAAGTAAATCGTCATAACTCCAGAATAATGCAGGTGGCAGTGCAAAGGCAAAGGAGGCCACCCAAGGGGCTATATTGTCCAGATTCAGCAGTGGTAGGGGATTGAGATTCAACTGCAAAGTACCAGCAAAGACAAAGGCTGCTACCACAAAAATCAAGCGAGAGCGACAAAAATATGCTAAGGGTACAAATAGTAACCATGACAATAAGGGCATATGTCGAACTGCCAAACTTACCCAATTCCAGTCAACTGTGGAAACCCCAAAGTCTTGTCTTCCCGCCCAGTAACCGATTTGGCTGAGGATAATGGCCATAATTCCCAGGGAGTTTAAACACAAACTGTAGGCCATGACCAGAACGCCAAATCCCCAGGCTAAAAACAGTTCTGCCATGGAACCGCTAATATTGAAAATCTGTGCCATCAGCAATATGTTTGCACCTAAAACGAAGGCACTTAAAATTAGTAATCCCTCTCCCAAAATACGTTTACTTTGTTGCTGTTTTCTCTTTTCGTTGTTCCCAGATTTAGCTTCTAGCCATGTATAAAAACCCGTGATACTAGTGGAGACAAATAAACTGATCATCAAGATAAATTTGACTTCTCGTGACCATGATTGCCAATTTGTGGCTATGAAGGTAACTATACCTAAACACAACAGGATACTACCTATACCAATCACAGTGACCACAAAGCGATCGCGTGATGCTGCTTCCAGGTTCTTAAATCGATAACGTTCTGCTAAGTTTTCGTACTGCGAAGCGCTAATTAGCCCTTCATCTCGCCATAATTGCGCTTCTCGGCGTAATTTATCCGGGAAATTATCGAACATTTATCATCATCTCCGAACAATTTTGGCGACTTGACTCCCTCAACCCAGGACTAATATCCTGACTAGGAGCAAACATTCTTGATTCAGTTGGATTAACCGGTCATGATATTTTCAGTATGCAGCCAAGACCATCTATAGCATTGTTCTTCTGTCACATTTTTACTAATGGAAAAACCATCAAATTTATTACTTAAACTCTCGCGCCGGTTGTTTGAAAACCCTGATAAACAAGAACAGTTTATTGATTCATTAATGAATCCTCAACCCTTTAACCCTGCAATTATTTGGTGTAAAAATCAGCTTAATTTATCACCTTTCACCGTAGAATCATCAATAAATTGGCAACCAGATTTTGTGCAGCGTTTATCATTAGGAGAAAAGCCTGGTAAACATCCTCTGCATCAACAAGGTGATTTTTATTGTTTAGATTTTTCTTCTGTGTTTGCGGCTACAGTTTTATTAATGATTCCCCAGTCGGTGAATTTGGTTTTTGATATGTGTGCTTCCCCAGGGGGTAAGAGTATTTTTGCTTGGAAAGCTTTGCAACCTAATTTACTAATTTGCAATGAGGTCATTGGTAAACGTTTAGGGATGCTGATTTCTAATTTAAAGCGTTGTCAAGTTAGCCCTTGTACTGTGGTGAGTCGAGATTCAAGTATTTTTACGGAGCAAATCCCATTATCTAGTGATTTAGTTATAGTTGATGCGCCTTGTACTGGACAATCTTTAGTAGCTAAAGGTGAAAAAGCCCCTGGCTGTTTTCATCCCACAGCGATTAATAAAAGTGCTAATCGACAAAAGAGGATTCTAGCTAATTCGGCTCAATTAGTTGCACCCCAGGGCTATCTTGCTTATATGACCTGTACTTACTCTCCGGAGGAAAATGAGCAGGTTTGTCAATGGTTTATGTCACGGTTCCCTGATTTTCAACCAGTTACAGTCAGTTATTTAGGGGAATATCAATCCCATTTAACTGATATTCCTTGTTATCGGCTGTTTCCCGAATATAGGCTGGGTGCTGGTGGGTTTACGGTGCTGTGGAAAAATACCAGGGAAGGTCAAAGAAAAGAAGTAAATTTAGATACTTTGCCTCCGGTGTGGAGGAACGGGAAGGATTAAAATCAAGGCGCAGTACCTCTTTTTGAGGATTTGAAATCTATCTTTAGAGGTATTTTTTTATTTATACCCAAGATGCTAGTCTTTTTAAATACTGGAGTTAATGAAGTTGTGTGATGGAGATAATAATTAAAAAACTAGCTAAGGTGATGCTAGGTGAACACCATAATTTACCTGACTCACCAGGTATTTACTTTATATGTGATGGTGCGATTCGTTCTTCCTAAATGAGTAGAAATGCTCAGGGACGGAAGGTAAGGCTGGTGAAAACCAGATTCTTATAACTGTGTGTTCATGTAGGTGTGAATCCTACCCCCTAGGTGCAAGGGTGACAGCATCTTCCTTAC
>NZ_JAQMTM010000048.1:0-11789 GCF_028331085.1 Anabaena sp. CS-542/02 | reverse complement strand
GAACAGGGAACAGGGAACAGGGAACAGAGATTAAGAAGGAATATTCAGGCATTTTCTTCAATAACCAACATTATTTCCCTTATACGGTAAGCTTTTTCGGATTTTATCAAAACAATTTAGCATATTAGGTACTGAAGAACCGTTTTTTTATTCCTCCATAGTAGTAACTTTGTATTCCCCGGCCTTTTCCTGCTGGTCTGGTATGGGTGTAGTTTCTGGAACTACTGATGGTACAGCAGGAGATGATTTAACATTTGGTACCTGTTGAGGGTTGAAATATCTTTTTACGAAAGGTTTTTCAGGATCGGGAGCAATCTTGATCGGTAACGGTGTTGATTCATCTGTTGGCGTTACCTCTGGCTGTTCTGCTGCTGGAGGCTGAGATTTTGGGTTTTCTGGTTCTTCAAGGGGCGTGGGGACTATCTCAGGTTGTGTTTCTGATGCAGGAGGCTCAATAATCTCTGGTAGTGTCGGGGGTAAGCTGGGTGAGGGTTCGACAAGTTCCTCAGATTTTGGTGTTTCTGGTGGTTCTGCTTTTTCTGGTTCTACAGGTTCTTGTGATTCGGTTGTGGGTGTTTCTGGAAGTTGAGTTTGAGGAATGGGCTGTGGTGAGGGTATTTTGTCAATACCAGGAGTAGGTATAGGTTCAGTGACTGGTGTCTTAGGAGTGTAATTGGGGTTTACAATGCTCCGCGCCTCATCTGCTGACAATTCTCCTGTGACAATTCTCGAAAGTGTGTCTTTACCCTTGGGCTGGTAATTAATGAGTCTGGCTGTGGTATTAAAGGCATTTTTGAGAGGATTTCCTTGATTATCTAGAAATTCTAGTTTTACCCAGTTTTTACCAGGTTTGAAGCCTTTGAGGTAAATGGGTTGCCAGCGATCCAAAATGAAGCTTTCATTGTTAATTGTGCAACGGATGCGCCAATCGCTGATGGTATTGTTAGGGTTGTCCTCGGCCACAAGGTGCAGAGGAGCGTTAGTTAAGTAAAAGTCCAGTAAAATCGGTTCTGCTCCGTAAGTGCCTTGAGGACGGCTGTAGGTTAGCACGGGCAGAGTAGGATCAGGATTATTGTTGTCAGTTTTGGTGAAAATATGAAATGTGGTCTGGGCATAAGCACCTTCATTTTTAAAGCTTTCGTGCCAAGGACGAGAAGCAAAGACCCGCAGGGTATGTGTACCTGGAGAGAGGTCTGGTAAAATTAGAGGTTGATTCAGGTCGTAAATGGGTATATAAGGTTGATTATCCACAATTAGGTGTAGATGGGGACCTAGTTGTAATTGCGAATCTTTAAATATGGCTATGTCTTTGGTCTGAAAGCTGACTGTGACTGTATTGTCTTGAATAACTTCGTCAGGTTGAGGAGTCAGTATTTTGACTTGGGGTCGATAATTTTCTAAGCTCAGGCGTAGTTCTTGGATAACCTGTGGTGGCGACACTTCCGAAAATTGTTGAGAAATCTGAGAAATTTTCTGGGCTGTATTTATTTGGCTCACAGGTACTTCTTGGCTACGGGCTTTTTCAGTACAGCTGGTTACAGTGAATACTAGTGCTAATGTAATCAGCCACTTAAAAATAGTAAATCTCAGAGAGAATATTTGATATAAAACCTCTGTTGGCAATGATTTCATGCATTTTACCCTAGTGATGGTCGTCAGTAAGTGACTATGTTATTTTGGCTTAAATTGTGCATAGGCTACTATAGCCCAAAAGGTGATATTTGTACGGCACCAACTCATATTTTCCGGAAACCTTCTCAGATAAGTTGAAAATAATTAATATTTTTCTTAGTCTCACCGTAGCAATTGAAACATAAAAAAATTTAGAATATCAACCTCTATAACCACATGAATTGAGTTGAACCATAAATTTTACTAATTGTTACCCTTTGTAAATTAAATGAGGAATCACTTGACTTTTCGCTCAAAAGTATGAACATACAAAGTTTATAAGACAATTGTTTGAGGGAATTTGAATTATTGTTAAAATGTGTTTAACAATGCACCAGTAATGACTCTATAATTCAACAGAAACAAACTTCCACATAGAGTCTTCATCACTGCTCCAGGAATGTCTGTAGTTTGCGACTAGGTTAACTTTGTGGTAATTATGATTCCTCATTCCTTATCAAGAGAGGAGGTCGAATGACGATTAGTCCTCCGGAGCGAGAGGAAAAGAAGGCAAGAGTCATAGTCGATAAAGATCCGGTTCCTACCTCATTTGAAAAATGGGCAAAGCCAGGACACTTCGACAGATCCTTAGCCAAAGGACCCAAAACCACCACATGGATTTGGAACCTTCACGCCCTCGCCCATGACTTTGATACACATACAAGCGATCTAGAAGACATTTCCCGCAAGATATTCGCAGCCCACTTCGGCCATCTAGCCGTAGTAGCGATTTGGTTAAGCGGAATGTTATTCCACGGCGCTAAATTCTCGAATTACGAAGCTTGGTTAAGCGATCCATTAAATGTGAGTCCTAGCGCTCAAGTCGTTTGGCCAATTGTGGGACAAGACATTTTAAATGGTGATGTCGGCGGCGGATTCCGCGGTATTCAAATCACCTCTGGCTTGTTCCAAGTATGGCGCGGCTGGGGTATTACCAGCTCATTCCAGCTGTATGTAACAGCTATTGGCGGTTTGGTACTAGCAGGCTTGTTCTTATTTGCTGGTTGGTTCCATTACCACAAGCGTGCTCCCAAACTGGAATGGTTCCAGAATGTAGAGTCAATGCTGAATCATCACTTGGCTGTATTGCTAGGTTGTGGTTCCTTGGGATGGACAGGACACTTAATACATGTCTCAGCACCAGTAAACAAACTCTTGGATGCAGGTGTCGCTGCTAAAGATATACCCTTGCCCCATGAGTTCATTCTGAACAAAGACCTGTTGATAGATTTGTATCCCAGCTTTGCTAATGGGTTAACACCATTCTTCACCTTGAACTGGGGTGAGTATGCTGACTTCCTGACCTTCAAGGGCGGTCTAAACCCGGTTACAGGCGGCTTGTGGATGACAGACATTGCCCATCACCATTTGGCGATCGCAGTTCTGTTCATTATTGCTGGTCATATGTACCGTACCAACTGGGGTATAGGACACAGCATCAAAGAAATCCTGGAAAACCATAAAGGTCCATTCACAGGTGAAGGCCATAAAGGTCTGTACGAAAATCTGACCACATCTTGGCACGCTCAGTTAGCAACTAACCTTGCTTTCTTGGGTTCACTGACCATCATCATTGCTCACCACATGTACGCAATGCCGCCGTATCCGTACTTGGCAACGGACTACGCTACGCAGTTGTGTATATTCACCCACCACATGTGGATAGGTGGCTTCCTGATCGTCGGTGGTGCCGCTCACGCTGCTATTTTCATGGTGCGTGATTACGATCCCGTTGTGAACCAAAACAACGTGTTAGATCGGGTGATTCGTCACCGGGATGCTATTATCTCTCACCTGAACTGGGTGTGTATTTTCCTAGGCTTCCACAGCTTTGGACTGTACATCCACAACGATACAATGCGTGCCTTGGGTCGTCCTCAAGACATGTTCTCCGACTCGGCAATTCAGTTACAGCCAGTATTTGCTCAGTGGGTGCAAAACCTGCACACATTGGCTCCTGGTGGTACTGCTCCTAATGCCTTAGAACCAGTTAGCTATGCCTTTGGCGGCGGTATTCTGGCGGTAGGCGGCAAAGTAGCAATGATGCCCATTGCTTTGGGTACAGCGGACTTTTTAGTTCACCACATCCACGCCTTCACCATTCACGTCACCGTCCTGATTCTGCTCAAGGGTGTACTGTTTGCCCGTAGTTCTCGTCTGATTCCAGATAAGGCTAACTTGGGCTTCCGCTTCCCTTGCGACGGTCCAGGTCGTGGCGGTACCTGTCAAGTATCTGGTTGGGACCACGTGTTCCTCGGATTATTCTGGATGTATAACTCCCTATCGATTGTGATCTTCCACTTCAGCTGGAAAATGCAATCAGATGTCTGGGGTACAGTAGATGCAGCAGGTAATGTGTCTCACATTACTGGTGGTAACTTTGCCCAAAGTGCTATCACCATTAATGGCTGGCTACGTGATTTCTTGTGGGCACAAGCAACACAAGTAATCAACTCCTACGGCAGTGCTTTATCTGCTTATGGTCTACTATTCTTAGGCGCTCACTTTGTCTGGGCATTCAGCTTAATGTTCCTGTTCAGTGGTCGCGGCTACTGGCAAGAACTAATTGAGTCCATTGTTTGGGCACATAATAAACTGAAAGTAGCACCAGCAATTCAGCCTCGCGCCCTGAGCATCATTCAGGGTCGGGCTGTGGGTGTAGCTCACTACCTCTTAGGAGGAATTGTGACAACCTGGGCATTCTTCCACGCACACATCCTTTCAGTAGGGTAGTAATTCACTTAATGAGTGCTGGGGGCTGAGTGCTGGGGGCTGAGTAGTTAATTCAAGCTCAAAACCTAGTACTCAAAACTCAGAACTCTAAAAGCTGACACCTGATGGCTAAAGGTCAGAGGATTTATCAAACCTATGGCAACGAAATTTCCAAAATTTAGCCAGGATCTCGCACAGGACCCGACTACGCGTCGGATATGGTATGCGATCGCCACTGGAAACGACTTTGAAAGCCACGATGGCATGACGGAAGAAAATCTTTACCAAAAGATTTTCGCCACTCACTTCGGTCACTTGGCAATCATCTTTCTATGGGCTTCCAGCCTCCTGTTCCACGTAGCCTGGCAAGGTAACTTTGAACAGTGGATTAAAGATCCCCTTCATGTCCGTCCCATCGCCCATGCGATTTGGGACCCCCACTTTGGTGAACCTGCCATTGAAGCATTTACCCAAGGTGGCGCTAGCAATCCAGTAAACATCGCTTACTCTGGTGTTTACCACTGGTGGTATACCATCGGTATGCGGACGAACAGCGAACTGTACACCGGTTCCGTGTTCCTCCTGTTGTTGGCAGCATTATTCTTATTTGCTGGTTGGTTGCACTTACAACCCAAGTTCCGTCCTAGCCTGTCTTGGTTCAAGAGTGCTGAACCCCGTTTGAACCACCACTTAGCTGGTTTATTCGGCGTTAGCTCCTTGGCTTGGGCTGGTCACTTGATTCACGTTGCTATCCCCGAATCTCGCGGACAGCACGTAGGTTGGGATAACTTCTTAACCACCTTGCCCCACCCAGCAGGTTTAACACCTTTCTTCACAGGTAACTGGGCTGTTTACGCCGAGAACCCTGACACTGCTAGCCATATTTTTGCTACATCTCAAGGTTCGGGTACAGCGATTCTGACTTTCTTGGGTGGTTTCCATCCTCAAACAGAATCCTTGTGGCTGACCGACATGGCTCACCACCACTTGGCGATCGCAGTTCTCTTCATTGTTGCCGGTCATATGTACCGCACCAACTTTGGAATTGGTCACAGCATCAAAGAAATGCTCAATTCCAAATCCGGTTTAATCCCCGGTAGCAAGAGTGAAGGTCAATTCAACCTGCCTCACCAAGGTCTGTACGACACCATTAACAACTCACTGCACTTCCAGCTGTCCTTAGCTTTGGCAGCACTAGGAACCATCACTTCCTTGGTAGCGCAGCATATGTACTCCCTGCCTCCTTACGCTTTCATTGCTAAGGACTACACAACACAGGCAGCGCTGTACACCCACCACCAGTATATTGCTGGCTTCTTGATGGTTGGTGCTTTTGCCCACGCCGCCATCTTCTGGGTACGTGACTACGACCCCGAACAAAACAAGGGCAACGTACTCGACCGGATTTTACAGCACAAAGAAGCGATTATCTCTCACCTCAGCTGGGTATCGCTATTCTTAGGCTTCCACACCCTCGGTCTGTATGTACACAACGACGTAGTAGTTGCTTTCGGTACTCCTGAAAAGCAAATCTTGATTGAGCCTGTGTTCGCCCAGTTCATTCAAGCTGCTCACGGTAAAGTACTGTATGGTTTAGATACTCTGTTATCTAACCCTGACAGCATCGCCTACACAGCTTATCCTAACTACGGCAACGTTTGGTTAGGTGGCTGGTTGGATGCCATCAACTCCGGCACTAACTCCCTATTCCTAACAATTGGCCCTGGCGACTTCTTGGTACACCACGCTTTCGCTTTGGCTATTCACACCACCACCCTAGTACTTGTTAAAGGTGCTTTGGATGCTCGTGGTTCTAAGCTGATGCCCGATAAAAAGGACTTCGGCTATGCCTTCCCTTGCGATGGTCCAGGCCGTGGCGGTACTTGCGACATCTCCGCTTGGGACTCCTTCTACCTAGCTATGTTCTGGATGTTAAACACCATTGGTTGGGTAACCTTCTACTGGCACTGGAAACATCTAGGTATTTGGCAAGGTAACGTTGCTCAGTTCAACGAAAACTCCACTTACTTAATGGGCTGGTTCCGTGACTACCTCTGGGCTAACTCCGCTCAGTTGATTAACGGATACAACCCCTACGGCGTGAATAACCTGTCTGTTTGGGCTTGGATGTTCCTGTTTGGTCACCTAGTTTGGGCAACCGGTTTCATGTTCCTCATCTCTTGGAGAGGTTACTGGCAAGAGTT
Organism: Anabaena sp. CS-542/02; assembly: GCF_028331085.1. Classification (NCBI taxonomy): domain Bacteria; kingdom Bacillati; phylum Cyanobacteriota; class Cyanophyceae; order Nostocales; family Nostocaceae; genus Anabaena; species Anabaena sp. CS-542/02. The sequence continues at coordinate 5,202 of NZ_JAQMTM010000048.1, read as the reverse complement.
GATTGAAACCCTTGTTTGGGCCCACGAGCGTACTCCTCTAGCTAACTTGGTTCGCTGGAAAGATAAGCCCGTTGCTCTCTCCATCGTTCAAGCTCGCTTGGTAGGTTTAGCTCACTTCACCGTTGGCTATGTTGTTACCTATGCAGCGTTCTTGATTGCCTCTACTGCTGGTAAGTTCGGTTAATTCCGCTACTAGTTTTGTAGGTGAGTAATAAAAATCCCCCGCCGTCTGGTGGGGGATTTTTTGTAGAGCTTAATATCCTGCCAGGAGATGGAGATACTACATCAGCGTATTCTTCAAAAGTTTGCTGCTGATACAACTAGATAAGGCAAAAGCGATCGACTACAATAAACTCTGATTACAAATGCTCAAAATTATTAATACTGGCAAGAACGCATCAGCATCTCACCAAAGGTGTGTCAGGGTAAACCATGTATCGAAAACACACGATCATGATATCAGTCATTCTGAATAACCTTGCTGATGCACTAACCTTTGAAGAAATAGTGCAAGATTCTCCACAACCAACTCTAAAAGATGTGAAAGCAGCTATTACTTATGCAGAAAAACTTACCAGGGAAGAAGAAGTTTTAGCACTGCGATGACATCAAAATATCTAAAATAATAAAATTAAGTTATTATTATTCTAGATATTTATTTGGTTATTCGCGGTTTAAAAGAGTTTATGAATGACAGCACACACAAAGCAAGTTATGGAGTTAATCGAGAAGACGCAGAAAGTATTCTTACGCGATTTTTAGATAATAAAGATTATAAAGTTTTAGCTGTCAAGGGAGAATGGGGTGTTGGAAAAACCTATTTAGTACAAAATTTTTTATTAAAACATCAACGAAAATATTACTGTTATGGATCTGTTTTTGGAATTTCTTCAATAGAACAGTTGAAGGCGAGAATATTAGCTAGTTACAAAAGTCAAATAAAATCTAATAACCACTGGACAGAAAAATATATAAATTGTCTTTTTGAATGGTTCAGTCGTATTTCTGTAAAATTAGAAAAAACTCCCAAACTAGACTTAGCATTGCCAGGAAAATTATCCATACCAATAGCAGGCCCATTAATGGCTGTGGCCGGTGACTTAGCACTTAACATACTTTTTAATATAAATGTTAAAAATTCAATTATATGCATTGATGATCTTGAAAGAAAATCTAATCTTCCACTAGAAGAAATACTTGGGTTTGTTGAGTATCTAGTTCAAGAATTAGAATGTAAAATTATTCTAATTTATAATGAGAGTTATCTCTTACAAAATCGAGATAATGAAAAAGTTTTAAAGGATTATCGAGAAAAAGTAATTGATAGAGAATTTCAACTTGAACCTACAGTAGAAGAAAATTTAGATTTAATCTTTAAAAATCATACTCATGTAAAACTAATTAAAGAAGTATTGCATAAGGCTAGGACGAATAATCTTAGGGTTATACGCAAAACTAAATGGCTTATTGATGAGCTTATCCCTTTAATGGATGAGGAGTGGGAGCCTAGTTTGCTTCATCAAGTTATCAAAAATAGCATTCTTATTAATTTAGCTAAAAATGATACTAATTTTTGTCAACTTTTCTCTATTAATAGTCTAGATTCAAACTGTATTGATACTATACTATCATTTTCCAACGCTCAAAAATATTATGACAAATATCATGGTGAAAATAATGAAAGTAGCGTCAAGAGATTAGCTTTTGCCCTAGAAATACAAGATATTGGTTATACACATCTAGAATACATAGATGAATTGATAAGTAAGTTAGTTGACACTTCATTATCTAACGCTCTTAAGTTGGAATTTACCAAAAAAGGTCATATTCTCAATCAAAGAGAAATAAGAAATCAAATGATTAGAAACTTGCATGAATTTCAAAAACAATACTATCACGAGCAATATTATAACTCATTTGCAGATAACGAAAAACATATTCTTGATGGAATTGTTAGTTTCTTGCAACAGCATCATCTTGACTTGAGTCTTTCGCAATTTGAAGCAATTGAAAAATTTACATCAATTTTGGGATTTGATATTTCTACTTATGAAAAGCCTCTATTAGAAAAAATTTTAACAGAAATTTTAGAACCCAGTTTTTATAATAATTTCAAGGAATTGAGAGATAGACTGCATAAATACCCTGATTTGGAAGCATCTCTAGACGATCAAATAAGTGAATATCATCAAAGATTAGATATCACTACAGCTTTAAAAAAATTAATGAATCTTGATTTCGGTTCAATATCATCTGGGATAAGATTAGACATTGAAAAACACTTAAATAAAGAATTTTTAAATAAATGTACTATTGATGAATATTCTCAATGGCTTGAAAGAGGTCATCCTGATTTACCTGAGATGGTTCGATGGTTTCTCAAATCCCCATATCAACCTGCATCTCAAAACTTAGAACAAGCTATTCGCTTATTAGCTCAAAAGACTAAACTAAATAAAATCAGAGCTAAGTTTCTTTACAGCATAGATATAGATATTCCTTCTAATACTAATAATGCAAATTAATTTTAATTTACATAACAGGGGCGGGCAAGATGCCCACCCCAAAAGAGTTTACTCTAGAAGAGTTGGGTAAGATTTTGGTGATGAAGAATAATGTCAGATATCAGGGTTATTCTGGCATTAAAAACTTGGCGACAGTTTGCACATCTTTATCACCACGTCCAGAACAATTAAGGACAATACGGGGACTACCACTCAGTTGGGGACAGAGGGTTTCTAAATAGGCGATCGCATGGGCGGTTTCCAAAGCGGGTATAATGCCCTCCAAGCGAGATAGACGCTGGAAAGCTGCCAAAGCCTCCCCATCGGTGACGCTGTAATATTCCGCTCTTCCCATATCCTTCAAATAACTATGTTCAGGTCCCACCCCCGGATAATCTAAACCTGCACTAATAGAGTGGGCCTCAATAATTTGTCCCTCTTCATCTTGCAACAGATAGCTCATTGCCCCGTGCAATACACCAATCTGTCCTTTTGTCAAGGTAGCAGCGTGTTTTTGTGTATTCACACCTTCGCCGGCGGCTTCTACGCCAATTAAGCGAATAGAAGGCTCATTGACAAACTCGTGAAATAATCCCATAGCGTTGGAACCACCACCTACACAAGCAATGAGAATCTCCGGTAAACCCCCCCACTTTTCCACAGCTTGGGCGCGGGTTTCTTGACCAATCACAGCGTGAAAATCCCGTACCATCATCGGGTAAGGATGGGGTCCAGCTACCGATCCTAAAATATAATGGGTTGTTTCCACATTGGTCACCCAATCGCGGATCGCCTCAGAAGTCGCATCCTTGAGGGTTCCCGTTCCCGCTTCCACTGGACGCACTTGGGCCCCCATCAAGCGCATTCTAAACACATTCAAGGCTTGGCGTTCCATATCATGAACGCCCATGTAAATCACACATTCCAGGCCAAACCGAGCGCAAACTGTAGCTGTAGCTACCCCATGCTGTCCTGCGCCGGTTTCCGCAATAATTCTTTGCTTACCCATGCGCTTGGCTAACAATACTTGACCCAGAGCATTATTAATTTTATGAGCGCCAGTGTGATTTAAATCTTCACGTTTTAAGTAAATTTGTGGACCTGTACCATCTGGGCGGGCATAATGAGCCGTGAGGCGTTCCGCAAAATACAACGGTGTAGCGCGTCCCACATAGTCTTTTAATAACTGTTGTAATTCCTCTTGAAAACTGGGGTGATGGCGGTATTGCTGATAAGCTAATTCTAATTCAGCTAAGGCCGGCATCAGTGTTTCCGGGACGTACTTACCGCCAAAGCGTCCAAAGCGTCCTTGGATATCGGGAACCTGAGCATTAAATTGGGAATTTGGAGAGAGGGGTGTGGTAGTCACGGAAAATTTTAGATCACAGGATGAATGTAATTATTTTAAAACGATTTCCCAATTCTCAGTCGTCTAGATCCTCGGAATCTTTTACCTACTGCGAGGAGGAAACTAGAACAATACATTTGTGCGGTTAGCTTTCATCCCTTGGCGAAAGTTACCATATTGATAGGGTAGCCAGAGTCAGAAAAGGCAACTGCGCTACTGTATATTACTTGCCAGATGAGATTTTTTTTCTGAATCACAAAATTTATGTCCTCTTCTAAATCTTCTGACAATCGCTTTGTCTACCGTGAATTTGGTGATGATCACTCTGCTGCTACACAAAGAGCGATTCCGGAATTACCACCCCAGCAACAAAACCTGAAGATACAGGCTTCCCGCAAGGGACGCAAGGGGAAAACTGTGACGGTGATTAGTGGTTTTCAAACCAAACCGGAAGTTTTAGCTGGTTTAGTTAAGCAGTTGAAAACTCAATGCGGTACAGGTGGGACGGTCAAGGATAATGAAATTGAAATTCAGGGCGACCATAAACAGAAGATTTTAGAGATTATGACTACATTAGGTTACAAAGCCAAAATTAGCGGTGGCTGATGAGTGTGGTTTATTTTGTACATAGTGTTTAAATTACAAAGCAGGTGGTTCTAATCTGCTCAGGAGGTTATCATGGATTTAGTTCGGATTTTATGTGCTATTTTTCTTCCGCCTCTGGGAGTGTTTTTACAGGTGGGTTTCGGTCTAGATTTTTGGATTAATATCTTGTTGACCTGTTTGGGTTATATTCCTGGAATCGTCCACGCAGTCTGGGTAATTGCGAGGAAATAAAGGTTTGGGGGGATGGGTTTGTGAGCCTATCCTCCCGATTGGGGTAAAAATTGTGATTGTTGCACAGGTCGCGATCGCTTTTTGTTGTCACTCTCTTTTTTTTATGTGTTTCTTGGAAGTAGGTAATTCCATGTGCTGTTATGATATACACAATTAATAATTGGCACTGACAAATGGTAGTTAAAATCAACAACACCCAATTTCCCAAGTTACTGAGAATAATACCCAGCACAGTATTGGGGATATCCATAGTCTTAGCACAGCCCCAGGTAGTGGGTGCAATTTGCAATACAAGCCAATGTGATGTAACTAACTCTGGGAAGTGGAAACAGGGAAAGCAGTTACAAACGCGTAATTATTTTTTTGAAGGTATAGAGTAGTAGCCTAGTTGACAATTAAATAGACAAACCTATACACTTATCTACAAACCTATAAGTGTATTTATGTTTAAACCTCATGAGTTTGCAAAGAAAATTGGGGTGTCAGTCAAGACATTACAACGATGGGATTCAG
>NZ_JAQMTM010000047.1:0-52274 GCF_028331085.1 Anabaena sp. CS-542/02 | reverse complement strand
TTCATTGCTCATGTCCCATCCCAAGGACGCAAAAAATGGATCAATAAATTGAATCCGAGTTTGTGTTTCGTTTAACCCACCTGCTTTATATAAATCTATTTGCTGGTGAAAATGCTCAACCAGTCGAATAATACTTACAGGAACATTCATGTTTAGTGTTAATAAGTAGTGTTATAGCATTTCCCATGCTCGTGAGGTACAAATTTGTTTAGTTTCAGGGAACAGGGAATAGGGAACAGGGAATAGGGAATAGGCAATTGATGTGTACTTCATTAGCCTGAAAAAGGCTATATTTGAGTTATATGTATGAATTTTCTATCTCTTCTGTGACAATTTGTGCTAGTTTATCCGCAGCACCACTTTCTCCCCTAACATTACGTAGTTTATCCCGAATTGCCGCTAATTTTTCTGGATGAGTCAAAAAATCTAAAACCATTTCTCCTATTTCTGGGGGCTGGATTTTGCCCACTAGTTCTGGTACAATCTCTTCTTCTGCCCAGATATTGGGCCATGCTAATAAACCTTTACGACTCAATACCAGCCAGTTAATCACCTTAGCAAAGGTGGAACCCAACCCGGGTAAATTAGCTAATAATCCCGGTAAACCATCCCAAGAACGCATAGCATCAAGTTGTTGTGTTGGTATCAAAACAATCATCGGTACTGCTAAAGCCCCCAGTTCGGCTGTGTTTGCCCCTACGGTGGTTAAGCAGATGCTACAGTGGGATAATAATTCATAGGCGGGATTTTCTCTGCACAGTTCCACAGATAAACCTTTCTCTGTTTTGAGGGTGGGATGCTCTGATTCCACTAAAACAGCGGGGGAACTACCAAATACCTTGACAAAAGGATTGTTTTTTGCATCAGCAAAACTTGCTAAAGTTTGTAAATCCAATGTCGGCGCTAGGGGAATTATAAATCTGGTTTGGGGTCTTCGGGCGTGAATATATTCAGCAATAGCCAAGCATAATGGAACACCTTGAGCTAATTTTGCGGCTTTGGAACCGGGAAGTAAACCAATTATTTCTGTGTTTGGGGAGGAGTTGGGAGTTAAAACTTGCTCCAGTTTCTGCGCTTCTACCATTAAGTCTCCCACAACTGTAAATTTATGGGCATATTTTGGGGGAACTTTTTGGGTAACTTTGGTCTGCATGACTCCAAACCGGTCAATCCAATGATACCAACGTGCATCCCATTCGGCATACACCACTGTGCGATATCCCAGTTTTTTGCCAATGACCAGGGGAAAAATTTGATCGCCACCTAGGAAAACTACCACACCGCGATCGCACCAGTCCCAATTTTCGGCAGTTTGACCCCACAGCAAGAACGGCCAAAAATGTTCTGCTGCTTGTACTCTATCAACTTCTGGATAGGAAAGGGCGATCGCTGCTTCTTTACCGCTAGCATTTGGACAAGGTGACAAAACTACAGAAATCCTCACCACACAAGGATTATCAGCTAATTTTTGCCGCAAAGACTTGACAAATGGACGCACCCATGTAGTTACCTCCCCAGGTCCGTTGGAGAGAACTAATATATCAACTGGTTTACTCATTGGTGATTGCTGATTGGTCTCTAGTCATTCTAGTTCTGAGTCGCCAATCGGTAAATATTACGATTTCGTTACAAAAATGTGAGTAAATACTTTTGTGATTTGTCAAGATTTATAAATAAATATTTATTTTTTTATATCGATTTGTGTCATAAAGCCCAAAAAATGCTCAAAGGTAAAGGTTTTTCTGATAAAAAATTAATATTGCCGAAAAAAAGAAGTAACTCTGGCGGCAGATGTCGCTGAGAACTTCAGTTAGAGAACACGCATCACAAGGAGCCTATCTGCATGTTCACCCACGTCAAGTCCACCATTAGACATATTGCGCCTGATAACTTACGCGGACGTAATTTAATCAAGGTGGTCTATGTCGTGCTTGAGTCCCAGTATCAAAGTGCATTGTCGCAAGCTGTTAGCACCATTAACTCGAACAACCCCAACCTAGCCATTGAGGTAAGCGGGTATTTGATCGAGGAACTCCGAGACCCAGAGAACTATGAAGAGTTCAAACGGGATATGGAAACTGCTAATATCTTTATCGCTTCACTTATTTTCATAGAAGACTTAGCACAGAAAGTAATTGCCGCCGTTGAACCATACCGCGATCGACTGGATGTAGCGGTAGTGTTCCCATCAATGCCAGAAGTAATGCGCCTGAATAAAATGGGCAGCTTTTCTTTAGCACAGTTGGGACAATCCAAGAGTGCGATCGCTCAATTCATGCGCAAACGCAAGGAGAAATCAGGGGCGGGTTTCCAAGACGGAATGTTAAAGCTGTTGCGGACTCTACCCCAAGTATTAAAGTTCCTGCCGATGGAAAAGGCACAGGACGCGCGAAACTTCATGCTCAGTTTTCAGTATTGGCTGGGAGGTTCACCAGAAAACCTGGAAAACTTCTTGCTGATGCTAGCTGATAAATATGTATTAAAAGATGTAGACAAAAAAAACTTTGCATCTGCTACATATGAACCGCCAGTTGTCTACCCAGATATGGGTATTTGGCATCCTTTGGCCACAACTATGTTTGAGGATGTCAAAGAATACCTAAATTGGTATACAGCCCGCCAGGACATTTCCGGCGATCTCAAAGATCCCTTAGCCCCTTGTGTGGGATTAGTATTACAACGTACCCACCTAGTTACTGGTGATGATGCTCATTATGTAGCCATAGTCCAGGAATTAGAATCACTCGGTGCCAAAGTCATTCCTGTATTTGCTGGTGGGTTGGACTTCTCTAAACCCGTAAATGCTTACTTCTACGAACCAACTACCAAAAACGCCTTAGTAGATGCAGTCGTCTCTCTGACTGGTTTTGCTTTGGTAGGCGGCCCCGCCAGACAAGACCATCCCAAGGCCATTGAAGCCCTAAAACGCCTCAATCGTCCTTACATGGTGGCATTGCCCTTAGTATTCCAAACTACCGAAGAATGGTTAGATAGCGATTTAGGCTTACATCCCATACAAGTAGCCTTACAAATTGCCATCCCCGAATTAGATGGAGCCATTGAGCCGATCATTCTCTCTGGTAGAGATGGAGCTACAGGTAAAGCGATCGCCCTGCAAGATAGAGTAGAAGCAGTAGCACAACGGGCATTAAAATGGGCTAACCTGCGGCGCAAGCCCAAACTAGAAAAAAAAGTTGCCATCACCGTTTTCAGCTTCCCCCCAGATAAAGGTAACGTCGGTACCGCCGCCTACCTAGATGTATTCGGCTCCATCTACGAAGCATTAAAAGGGCTAAGAAACAACGGCTACGATGTGCAAAACATCCCGGAAAGCGCCCAAGCATTGATGGAAGAAGTCATCCACGATGCTCAAGCCCAGTATGCAAGCCCAGAACTGAACATCGCCTACAAGATGTCAGTACCAGAATATGAAGCACTTACCCCCTACTCCCAACGCCTAGAAGAAAACTGGGGACCACCCCCCGGAAACCTCAACAGCGATGGGCAGAACCTGCTAATTTACGGTAAACAATTTGGTAACGTCTTCATCGGCGTACAACCCACCTTTGGTTACGAAGGTGACCCCATGCGCCTATTGTTCTCCCGTTCCGCCAGCCCACACCATGGCTTTGCTGCTTATTACACCTACCTAGAACGGATTTGGGGCGCAGATGCAGTACTGCACTTTGGTACTCACGGCTCCTTGGAATTCATGCCGGGTAAGCAAATGGGGATGTCTGGAGACTGTTACCCAGATAACTTAATTGGCACAATTCCTAATCTGTATTATTACGCAGCTAATAACCCCAGTGAAGCCACCATCGCCAAGCGGCGTAGTTACGCTGAAACAATTTCCTACCTCACCCCACCCGCCGAAAACGCAGGTTTATACAAAGGTTTAAAGGAACTCAGCGAGTTAATAGCTTCCTACCAAACCTTAAAAGACAGTGGTCGCGGTATTCCCATTGTCAACACCATCATGGATAAATGCCGCATCGTCAACCTGGATAAAGACATTAACTTACCAGAAACCGACGCTAAAGATATGACCGCCGATGAGCGAGATCAAATCGTTGGTAGGGTCTACCGCAAGTTAATGGAAATTGAATCTAGGTTGTTACCTTGTGGCTTACACATCATTGGTAAACCACCCACCGCCGAAGAAGCAGTAGCTACCCTGGTAAACATCGCCAGTTTAGACCGTCAAGAAGAAGAAATTCTCAGCTTACCCCGCATCATTGCTAACAGCATCGGGCGGAACATCGACGATATTTACCAAAACAGCGACCTAGGAGTTTTAGAAGATGTGCAACTACTGCAAGACATCACCCTAGCTACCCGGGGCGCTGTAGGCGCACTGGTGAAAGCACAAACCGACGCGGAAGGGCGAGTTTCCCTAGTTTCCCGGTTGAACTTCTTCAACATGGGTAAAAAACAACCTTGGGTAGAAGCATTACATGAAGCAGGTTATCCCCAAGTTGACGCTGCTGCTTTAAAACCACTATTTGAGTATTTGGAATTCTGCTTACAACAAGTTTGTGCAGATAACGAACTCGGCGCACTACTCCAAGGTTTAGAAGGTGAGTATATCCTACCTGGCCCCGGTGGTGACCCCATCCGCAACCCGGATGTACTACCCACAGGTAAGAATATCCACGCCCTAGACCCCCAATCTATTCCCACCACCGCCGCTGTGCAATCAGCCAAAATCGTTGTAGATAGGCTGTTGATACGTAATAAGGCAGAAAATGAGGGTAAATGGCCAGAAACCATCGCCTGTGTCCTCTGGGGAACCGATAACATTAAAACCTACGGTGAATCCCTAGCACAGATTATGTGGATGATTGGTGTGCGTCCGGTTCCCGATGCTTTAGGACGGGTGAATAAATTAGAATTAATACCTTTAGAGGAGTTGGGACGACCCAGAATTGATGTAGTCATCAACTGTTCCGGCGTATTCCGAGACTTGTTCATTAACCAAATGAACCTCCTAGACCAAGGGGTAAAAATGGCTGCGGAAGCTGACGAACCTTTAGAAATGAACTTTGTCCGCAAACACGCTTTACAACAAGCTGAGGAAATGGGAATTAACCTCAGACAAGCAGCAACCCGCGTATTCTCCAACGCTTCTGGTTCCTACTCCTCAAATATTAACTTGGCGGTAGAAAACAGCACTTGGGATAGTGAGGCCGAGTTGCAGGAAATGTACTTGAGACGGAAATCATTCTCTTTCAACTCCGATAACCCCGGTGTGATGGATGAATCCCGGCAGATTTTTGAAACCACTTTAAAAACCGCTGATGCAACTTTCCAAAATCTCGACTCTTCCGAAATTAGCTTAACTGATGTTTCCCACTACTTTGATTCCGATCCCACAAAGTTAGTCGCCAGTCTGCGCAGTGATGGTAAAAAGCCAGCATCTTACATTGCAGATACCACCACAGCTAATGCACAGGTGCGGACATTATCGGAAACTGTACGTTTAGATGCGCGGACTAAGTTGTTAAACCCCAAATGGTATGAGGGGATGTTATCCCACGGTTACGAAGGTGTGCGCGAACTCTCTAAGCGGTTGGTAAATACCACCGGTTGGAGTGCGACCGCTGGTGCTGTGGATAACTGGATTTATGAAGATACCAATGAAACCTTCATCAAAGATGAAGAAATGCAAAAACGGTTGATGAATCTCAACCCCCATTCTTTCCGCAAGATTGTCTCAACCTTGTTGGAGGTGAATGGTCGGGGTTATTGGGAAACTAGCGAGGAGAATTTAGACCGCCTCCGCGAGTTGTACCAAGAAGTCGAAGACCGCATCGAAGGAATAGAATAACCTTGAGGATAGAGGCGCTCTTGAGAGCGTCTCTACTCATTCCCAAGGACGATATCCCATGAGGTTTTCAGTCTGCTTTGATGAGACAATTAACAGAATATCTATAGTCATCCTATTTGAGTTGAGAAATTATCATTGAGGAAAGGTAACAGAAATTGTTCATGAATCATTTAGAATCGCTATATGAAAAATCAGGGTTATGGTCAACTTGAATTATTTCAATTATTCCAACCTCTAAAAATTATAAACCATCAAACAAAATTTACATTTTTAGACCTTTTTTCTGGTATAGGTGGCTTTAGAATCCCTCTCGAAAATTTGGGCGGCTTTTGTTTAGGATATTCGGAAATTGATAAAGAAGCTATTAGAGTCTATAAAAATAATTTTATTCATGAAACTAATAAGGCTGAAAAATATTTAGGAGATATTACTAATTTAAACAAGTTACCCTTTGATATAGATATCATGGTTGGTGGTGTTCCTTGTCAACCTTGGTCTATAGCAGGTAAATTACAAGGACTAGAAGACCCAAGAGGTAAATTATGGCTTGATGTTTTTAAAATTGTCCAAATTAACCAGCCTAAAGCATTTATATTTGAAAATGTTAAGGGTTTAACGGAGCCTAGAAATAGAAAAAGTTTAGAATATATCATTGATAATTTGTCTGTATCAGGTTATGTAGTCAAATATCAAGTCCTTAATTCCTATGATTTTGGTTTACCACAAGATAGGGATAGGGTATTTATTGTTGGTATTAACAATAATATCCATAACTCCTGGGGTTTTACATTTCCTCAACCTTTGAATCAACACCCCAAGATTTATGATATTGTCCCTGGAGTGGAACGTACTCAATTTACCAAGAGGAAATTTCCCCCAGAAGTTCTATTTCCAGATGGTAAAATCCCAGCTTCTAGAGGAAGATTTCAAAAGATAGATGAGTTGAATGATTTTTTTACCTTTGCCGATATTAGAGACGGACATAGTACAATTCATTCTTGGGATATCATACCAACCACTACAAGAGAAAAGTTAATTTGTAAAACTCTATTGAGAAATAGAAGAAAAAAAATTTATGGACCTAAAGACGGTAACCCTTTAGAATTTGAAGTATTACAATCTTTGATTTTGAATTTATATATAGAAGAAATCAATACTTTAGTAGATAAGGGTATCCTCCGTGTTGTTGAAGGTAAAGGCTATGAGTTTGTAAATTCTAAAATTTCTTCAGGGATTAATGGTATTTCTAAAATATATTTACCTCATGGTGATGCAATTGGAACTTTAACGGCTACCGGAACAAGAGACTATATATCTATAATATCTATAAAATGTCAGGAACCAGAATTATATAAGCAAAACTTTATTCAGCAAGTTTATCTCAAGAATCAGTATAAACCTTTAACCGCCCAAGATTATGCAAGATTACAAGGATTTCCAGATAATTTCCAAATGGCAGATAATGAAACTACAGCCAAGCATCAATTAGGTAATGCTGTTTCTATTCCTGTCATTTACCATTTAGCCCAACCTTTGTTAAAAATAATTTTGTCATAAGATGTTTTAAATATGGTAGCTATTAATTCAAAAACTCGCGCCGCAATAAAAGGTTATTTAGAAGGTTTTATCAAGGGTCTGATAGATGAGTATAAAGGGCGAGAAATTTTAAAACCTGTTAGCGCTAGGGAATATTTATCAAGATACTCATCTAATGGGGAGTTAAAGCCATTTCAAGCCGCAATCATCCCCCCAGAACTAATCAGGATAAATCAATTTGAACGTGGTTTGAGTACCAGGTTAGGAAATTCCCTTGAAGAATGCGCGCGCCTAATTGCATTGGAACATCATCAAGATGTGCGCCGAGGTTATGATATTGAAGCCAAAGTTAGTAATTCCGCCTTTGCAGAAGTAGAAATTCAAAAACAAAATTATGAATCTGCTGTTAACAAAAAACAAGAAAAACCAAATCTTAGACAATGGAAAGGTCATGTTCCTCTTCAAATTGGATGAAGCGGTCGTAGACTACTTGAGGAACATAGGCTGATATATTAGGATTTTCAGTAGGCATATAAGTAAACCATAAGTAGATTACCCTAATATAACATTAGTAGTCTACTTATGGTTTACTAAAAGTTGATTTTGCTAAATTATTAGATTTAACGTATATCCTCAAAATCACCTAAGTCCAAAGTAAGCTGTTCATTACGATGACTAACAAGCTTATTAAACTTACTTATAAATTCTTCCCATGTATCAGAAATTTGTAGCAAAGTAATAACAGACTGTAATTGACTCCTCAGATGTGGATCACCAATATCCTCTGTTAAACTTTGAAAAAATCTTGCACTATAATTACCAGATTCAGTTTTAGGTGTTTTTCTTTTAAGCTCTTCTAAAACTCCAGGGGGTAATTGTTGATAAATAAACTTATTAGTCCAAGTACCAACAACACCAGGGCGTTTTTTTATCCCATTTACAGTAAAATCCCAACCTCTCAATCTAAAAATTTCCTGATAATAAATATCAGGAAATACTTTTTGCCAAGCACGCAATTCCTCATTTACATAAATATCTATAAGCTTTTGAAGCTCATTCCTTTCTCTTTCATATTCATAACCAGTGGCTTCATCAATTAAAGCTATCAAACCTAATTTAGCAAAACTTCTAATTATAATTTCACATTGTGCCGCAATTATTGATTGCCTTTCACCTAAGTCAATATGCTTTCTTGCTTCTAAAAAGGCATCACAAATATCTAAGAGTGCATAAGATTCAAAACCATTTATCTTTTGTTCACCTTTGTAACAAACTATGGGATCTAAATGCCCACTTTCCTTGGCTTTCTGAAGAAAAGGCTCTAAAGTTTTTTGATTTAAATGTCTAGCTAATCTTGTACCACCGTGCTGACTGTCATCATCTTGCATTTTTAATGCCAACTGCATACCATTAGCAGAAATAACCCGTCTACTATCTTCAAGAACATAACAATCAACTTTAATATCTCCTAAGTTGATTTGCCCTGAATGAGTAATCTTAATCATTTAACCATTTAACCATAAATTATTACAAAGTTAAAACTATCACATTAGAGGGTGTTTGAAAATTCGGTCAGGTTGTAAAAAAGCTCTCTCAGTATACGCTGTGGATAGATAATAGACAGCACCGAGAGAGCAACATGAGTAAAGCATACCCCAGCAATCTGACCCCTGTACAATATGAATTTTTCAGTAACATGATTCCACAACCCAAACCCAGTGGTCGCCAGCGTGAAGTCGATATGTAGTCTGTTTTGAACGCGATCTTCTATGTCCTGCTAGAAGGAGTGAGATGGCGATCGCTACCTGGAGACTTTCCTCTGCTTTCAAATTTTATGGGTATTGGTAGCGCATTCGCTAAACTTTCTAAACTCATATCAATTAACATTGAAGCTGCATAAAAAAGAGCTTCGAGAATAAAATCATAAGAAGTCAAGGAAATAACACGTTCCGATGTGATTTGACTGAGAAGTTCGTTGAGGCGAGCGCGAAGTTCATCAAGTGTGTTGAAAACTTGTCCTTTGATTTGAGATTTGAGAAACAACCAAAATCTTTCAATGGGGTTAAGTTGTGGACAATGGGCTGGTTGACACAGGGGAATAATATTTTCAGGCCACTTCAATTGAGAGGTCAAATGTGCTGCGGCCTGGTCAATTTGAAGGATTTGACATTTTACGATCAATATGGTAATTCGGCGGGAATGTGAAAACCAGCCAGAAGAATTTACACCAACTGGAGGGAGTTGTACCAACGTAGGGTGATGCCATATTATTGATATGATATCATTATATGATCTAGCACAACTCAAAAAGGATGAATCTAAATCATAAACAAAGAAAAACTTTAGAATTAATTTTTACTAATCATGTACCAGCAAACATTATTTGGAAAGATATTGAAAGTCTATTTATAGCTTTAGGTGCTGATGTTAGTCAAGGAAGCGGTTCAAGAGTTAGAGTGAAACTCAATGATGTCAGAGGTTATTTCCATGAACCACATCCAGAAAAAGAAACCGATAAAGGAGCAGTTAAATCAGTGAGAGAATTTTTGATCAAAGCAGGAATCAAACCATAAATAGTTATTGACATTAATCACAACGAAAATGAGGGAGGATAATTAAAAGTATGTTGAGTTACAAAGGGTATACAGCATCAATTGAAGTAGATGTAGAAGCAGGAATACTTTTTGGCAGAGTTCTTGATATTAATGATGTGATTACATTTAAAGCTAAAACTGTTGAAGAAGCACGTCAAGAATTTCAAACTTCTATTGATGGTTATTTAGCTTTTTGTGAAGAACTAGGAGAAGAAGCAGATAAACCTTTTTCTGGTAAATTGCCATTTCGCACCACTCCAGAACATCATCGTAAAATTTTTATTGCAGCAACAAAAGCAGGTAAGAGTATTAATGCTTGGATGGATGAAATCTTAATCAATGCTGCTGAAGAATCAGTTAAAGCATAGATTTACAGCCCATTTCATCTGAGTTAAAAGGGCGTGTAGGATACCCACCCCACAAGATTTATAATATTAGTGTGTGTAGTTTGTTTGACATTTTACCATAAATATGGTATTACGCAAGGGGAAAACCAGCCAGGAGAATTTAGAGCAACTGGAGGGAGTTGTACCAACATAGATACTTGAATTGGTGGCTTTGTGTTTGCTGGGTGAGCAAAATTAGGCTACTCACGGGTAAACTGGGAGAATTGACACCAGTTAGAAGATTTTCCTATGACTGTATTTTTATTGGAAGTTGGTACAGAAGAACTACCCGCCAGTTTTCTAGGTGATGCCATATTACAATGGCGATCGCGCATTCCCCAAAGTTTAGAAGCTTATAGTCTCACCAGCACCACTGTAGAAGTTTACGGTACTCCCCGGCGGTTGGCGGTGCTAATTACAGGTCTACCGTCCCAACAACCAGACCGAGAAGAAGAAATTAAAGGACCCCCCGCCCAAGCTGCTTTTAAGGATGGTAAACCCACACCAGCAGCAACTGGATTTGCCAAAAAGCAAGGTGTAGATATAGCCGCTTTCGACATTCGCCCCACAGACAAAGGGGATTTTGTCTTTGTTAAGAAAAGTATTGCTGGTCGTCCCGTGGCGGAAATCTTGACGGAACTAGTTCCCCAATGGATTTCTGGTTTAGAAGGTAAGCGGTTAATGCGCTGGGGTGATGGGGATATGCGGTTTTCTCGCCCCATTCGTTGGCTAGTGGCGCTGTTAGATGATGTAGTTTTACCGATAGAGTTGGTTAATGGTCACCAGACAATTACCAGCGATCGCATTTCCTGGGGTCATCGTGTTTTACATCCCCAACCTGTGAGCATTCCCCAGGCCACAGATTACGTCAACACCCTACGCAATGCTGCTGTCATCGTTGACCCCACAGAAAGAACCCAGATAATTCACACCCAGGTAGAAGCAGCAGCCCACAAAGCCGGTGGGTCTACCGTATTTTACCCCGACTTGTTAGCAGAAGTCACCAACCTAGTAGAATACCCAACCGCCGTAGTGGGTAAGTTTGAACCAGAATTTTTGCAGTTACCCACAGAGGTAATTACAGAAGTAATGGTCACACACCAGCGTTACTTCCCCGTATTTACAGGTACTGAAAGTAAAGAACTATTACCCAACTTTATCACCGTTGCCAATGGCGACCCCCATAAATCAGATATTATCGCCGTCGGCAATGAGAGGGTAATTCGTGCTAGACTAGCAGATGGCAAGTTTTTCTACCAAGCTGATTTAGCAAAACCCTTAGAAAGCTATTTACCTCAGTTAGAAAAAGTCACTTTTCAGGAAGAACTAGGTTCAGTTCGGACCAAAATAGATAGAATAGTCACAATTGCTAATTACATCAGCAGCCAATTACAACTAGAAGCACAGCAAACCCAAAAAATCCAACGAGCCGCTTTATTATGTAAAGCTGACCTAGTTAGTCAAATGGTCTATGAATTCCCAGAACTCCAAGGAATTATGGGGGAAAAATACGCCTTAGCTAGTGGTGAAGATGCAGAAGTAGCTAACGCCATTGTCCAACATTACCTACCCACAGGCGCAGGGGACAGTTTACCCACAACCCTCACATCCCAAATTGTCGGTTTAGCAGATAGACTAGATACCTTAGTCAGTATCTTTGGGTTAGGTTTAATTCCCACCGGTTCCTCAGACCCCTTTGCTTTACGTCGTGCGGCAAATGCAGTAATTAATATTACTTGGGCTGCTAATTTGCCCATCAATTTAGCAAATTTATTAACCCAAATTACAGCAGACTTTGCCGCCAAATACCATAAAGACCCGCAGACATTAACCGCAGCTTTAGCAGAATTTTTCTTACAACGCATTCGCACCTTACTACAAGACGAAAAGCTAGACTATGACCTAGTTAACGCCGTCCTGGGAGAAAATGACCCAGAATATACAGAACGAGCGTTAGAGGATTTACTAGATGTGCGCGATCGCGCCTTATATTTGCAACAAATCCGCAATGATGGTACACTCGATAAAATATACGAAACCGTCAACCGTTCCACCAGACTAGCAGCCCAAGGGGACTTAGACCAACAGCAGTTAGAACCCACCAACTTAATTCAAACGCAACTATTCCAAAAGTCATCAGAGGAATCATTCCATAACGCCCTAGTAGAATTAGTACCATCAACTCAAAAGGCAAAGGAAACCCGCAATTACCAATTGTTAATAACAGGACTAGCAGAAATTGCGCCTACTGTAGCCAGATTCTTTGATGGTGAAGATAGTGTTTTAGTCATGGACCTCAATCCCGACATCAAACGCAATCGGCTATACCTCCTAGGACTACTGCGTAACCATGCGCGGGTACTCGCTGACTTTGGAGCCATAGTTAAAAACCTCTAGCCTCCTCACTTTCCCCATTTAGGTTAATAAATTTCACGAAAAATAGGTTCAGATACAGTGAAATTACTGATAAATAAGCAGAATTTTCCCTGGACAAAGCGGTTAATCAAAACCTATCCCCGGAAGCAACAAAAAATTAGTTTAATTGTTGCCAAGAAGCGTTACCATAATTAGTGCTTAACCAGGGAAATCTGCTACAGTCTATGCCTAAAGCCTCAGTGATTGGGTTGGGAAAGTCCGGTATTGCTACCGCTAGATTATTAAAACGGGAAGGTTGGGAGGTAGTGTTAACTGATAGTCACACCTCTGTCAACCTCCTCAAACAACAACAACAACTCGCAGCCGAGGAAATAACCGTAAAATTGGGGTATTCCCTCGATTTAAATGGTGCTGATTTATGTGATTTAATTATTGTCAGTCCCGGTGTACCTTGGGATATTCCCCTGCTAGTGGAAGCGCGAGCATTAGGTATTGAAACCATCGGTGAAATGGAACTCGCTTGGCGACATTTGCAATCTTCCCCCTGGGTAGGCATTACCGGTACTAATGGCAAAACCACCACTACAGCTTTGATTGCGGCAATATTTCAAGCAGCTGGACTAAATGCCCCCGCCTGTGGTAATATAGGTTATGCTGCTTGTGAAGTAGCTTTATCAGAAAAACAGCCTGACTGGGTAATTGCAGAAATTAGTAGTTATCAAATAGAGTCTTCACTTACCCTAGCACCCCGCATAGGTATTTGGACGACTTTCACACCAGACCATCTGGTACGCCACAAAACTTTAGAAAATTACTACAATATTAAAGCTAAGTTATTACTTAATTCTCATTTTCAAGTATTGAACGGTGACGACCCCTATTTAAATAAAATGGGGATTAGTCATTGGCCTGATGCCCTTTGGACAAGTGTCAAAGGTGAAGACTTTTTACTGGGAAAACAAGGCTTTTATATTCAAGATGGTTGGGTAGTGGAAAAATTAGAGCCTAACCCCACACCCAAAAAAGTTATCTTAGCCTCTGCTTTGCGAATGGTGGGAGAACATAACCGCCAAAATCTGTTAATGGCGGTAGCAGCAGCTAGGTTAGCGGGAATTGAACCCCATACTATTGATACTGCAATTCGCCAATTCTCCGGGGTTCCCCATCGGTTAGAACATATTTGTACTTGGGAAGGTATTGACTTTATTAATGATAGTAAAGCCACTAATTATGATGCATCTGAAGTTGGGTTGGTTTCTGTCAACAGTCCAGCAATTTTAATTGCAGGTGGCGAAGCTAAACCGGGGGATGATACCGCCTGGTTAACTCAAATTCAAGCCAAAGCTGCGGCGGTTTTATTAATTGGGAATGCAGCACCAGCATTTGCTCAACGTCTCCAAGAAGTGGGTTATAGTAATTACGAAATTGTGGAGACCATGGATAAGGCGGTTCCGCGGTCAGCAGAATTAGCCCAACAATATCAAGCCTCCGTGGTGCTGTTATCTCCCGCTTGTGCAAGTTTTGACCAGTACCCCAATTTTGAAGTGCGGGGGGATGATTTTCGTAATTTGTGTTTGGCTTGGGCGTCCCGGTATTAGTCTCAAATATAGTTGACTATGGACTATGAACTATGGACTAATGACTAATGACTAATGACTAATGAATGACTTTTATGGATTACCGGGATGCTGGGGTTGATGTTGAAGCGGGTAGAGCCTTTGTAGATCAAATTCGCAATTTAGTTCACAGCACTTTTAGACCGGAAGTAATCGGCGGTTTAGGTGGTTTTGGTGGTTGCTTCCAACTACCAAGCGGTTTTCAAGAACCAGTCTTGGTTTCCGGGACCGATGGTGTGGGTACAAAGTTGAAAATCGCCCAAGTTCTCAACCGCCATGATACAGTGGGCATTGATTTAGTGGCTATGTGTGTTAATGACGTGTTGACATCAGGTGCAGAACCACTGTTTTTTTTGGATTATGTGGCTACAGGTAAGTTAGAACCCCAGCAGCTGACGGAAGTGGTAGCAGGTATCGCCGCTGGGTGTAGATTGGCTGGTTGCGCTTTATTAGGGGGCGAAACCGCAGAAATGCCTGGTTTTTACCAAGTCGGTGAGTACGACTTAGCTGGGTTCTGTGTGGGAATTGTGGAAAAAAGCCAGATGTTGGACGGTTCCCAAGTAAAAGTTGGGGATGTAGCGATCGCACTTCCTAGCACTGGTGTACACAGTAATGGCTTAAGTTTAGTCCGCAAAATTGTTGACACCACCCCTTTAGATTGGGATGAACGCCCACAGTTATTAGGTGGCCAAACCATAGGGGAAGCCTTCCTTAAACCTACACAAATTTACGTTAAGCCTGTTCTGGGAGCGCTGAAAGCTGAGTTAGAAATTCATGGTATGGCCCATATTACCGGTGGAGGCCTACCAGAGAATTTACCCAGATGTTTAGGTAAAAATCAAAGTATTCATATTCAATCTGATAGTTGGACTATTCCCCCTATATTCCAATGGCTGGCTCAGGTCGGCTCAGTTAGTGCCGAGGCAATGTACAATACTTTTAACATGGGCATTGGTTTTGTGCTGTTAGTACCACCCCATCAAGCAGAACAGACAATTAATTTCTTTCAATCACAGGATGTATCCGCTGTGGTAATTGGTGAGGTGATCAATGGTTCTGGTACATTGACCGGTTTACCATTCTCCACATGATTAGTTATCACGAAGGCGGGATGAAAACCCTTTAGCCTTCTGTGATGCTATCTTTTCGTATTTAAACACATTAAGAGAGGATCCAATGAAACAGCTCCTTAACCCCATATTTAGCCTTAAAAAATATATAGCTCCCCTAATTGTCGCCTTGTTGATGCTCGTGCTGGGTTCTTCTGTATTTCCAACCCCGGTATTGGCTACAGGTGTATATCAAATTCCCAACCTCACCGCCAATAACTGGGTTTTAGATCAAGGTGAGATTATTAGTCGCATCAGTGAAGGTAAAATCAGCAACGCATTTGAGGATTTGGCTAAAAAAACCGGTAACCAAGTCCGATTTGTCACCATTCGTCGCCTGGATTATGGGGAAACACCAGAAAGTTTTACTCAAGCACTCTTTGAAAAGTGGTTTCCCACTCCAGCAGAACAGGCTAATCAAATATTATTGGTACTAGATACCGTTACCAATGGTACCGCTATTCTCACAGGTGAGTCCGTTAAGTCTTTATTGACTGATGCTATTGCCGAAAGTGTAGTTACAGAAACTTTAGCTATACCATTAAGAGACGGTAACAAATACAACCAGGCATTTATAGATGCGAGCGATCGCCTAGTTACCGTCCTCTCTGGTGAACCAGATCCAGGTCCACCGCAAGTTATGGAAACCGTACAGGTAGAAAGTACCTTTACCAAAGCCGAAGATACTGATCAAGGTAACGCCACTGCTTGGGTAGTAGGACTTTTAATTGCTGCTACCATTATCCCTATGGCTACTTACTTTGTTTACCAAGTCAACCAACCATCATCGGGAGGCTAACTTTAATCCTGAAGATACTCTTTCCCTGTCACCAAAGCTACCTCAGCCCGGATAAATTCCCGCCCTAAATAAGACGCATGGTCTAACTTAGTCACTGGACAGGGGTGAGTTGCTTCAAAAATATTTACACAAAGTTCCTTAGCCGTCCGCCCACTAAAAACCGTTGTATGAGTTCGTTCCACTTTTCCCTTAGCAGGAATGACCTTCCCGGTTTCAGGATCGACGGCTAAACCTTGGTCATTAATCACATTTGTGAAATGCTTGGCGTAAATTAACCCCGCAGATCGGTCTAAATAGATAATGAAATATCCGCTAGGGTCAAGCTCAATGTAACGTTGGGAAAGTTTATTATCAATTGCCGCTAAATCTTCAAGTATTAAATCCATAACCATTCTAAAAAGGCAAACTTCTATCTACAGGTTTTTACACCCATATTAAGTGTAATTCCTATGTTCAACTTATCTGATTTAAATTGGCAAGCGATTAATATCTTTGTTATGACCAATTACTACCATTGCTGTACCACGCTCTAATCGCTTAGTAGGTTCGGGATTGATTTTAAATTTGCCATCCTGACTCACGGCTAATAAATTCAAGCCGTAACGGTTACGCAGTTGCAGATCAGAGATAGTTTTACCATGGAATTCATCAGGGACAATCATCTCCACAATACTATTCTCTGGGTCAAGGTCAAATCGGTCTAAAATAGATGGTTTAGTTAGTGAGCGTGCTAGGGCGCAACCAGCTTCATATTCCGGGAAAACTACATGATCAGCACCCACTCTTTGTAACAGCTTACGGTGAACTTCACTAGAAGCTTTAGCCACCACATGAGGAACACCCCCCTCTTTGACATTCAAGGTAGTAATAATACTTTCTTGAATGTAGTTACCAATAGCTATGATTACCGTATCAAACTCAAATATCCCCGCCTCTTTGAGTGCTGCGGGTTCCGTTGAGTCTAGCTGTAAAGCATGACCAACTATCTCCTCATCCAATGCATTTGATACTAGCTTTTCATCAACATCTGTTGCTAGTACTTGGTAACCCAATTTATGTAATGTTGAACATACAGACCTGCCAAAACGACCTAACCCAATTACAGCAAATTGGTGGTTATCTCGACGCAAACTGCGAAAAAAGCCTATAGATGACAGATTCACATTTGTTATCCTTATTTTTACGCCCCGACAACAGGGTAATAATAGGCACAGGAAAATTGGTGAAAAGTTTTACTTGTTTTGCCTACTCATTCATATTTTATCAGGTGAAGTTGCTGCCATCGCTTCCCCTTATCCTACCAGTAAATTTTCTTCAGGATAGTGTATCCTACTGGGGCGGGGGTCTCCCAACATAGCAGCCATCAGCAGTAAAACACCCACTCGTCCCACATACATTGTGACGATTAAAATCAGCTTGGCTGGTACTGAGACGGTACTAGTGATACCCGTAGACAGACCCACAGTAGCAAAGGCTGATACAACCTCAAACAAAAGTTCAATAAAACTCAATGTTGGATCTGTCAGAGAAATTAACGTGGTGGATAACACTAGCATACCTACAGAACCAACTAAAACACCAACAGCTTTTAAAATTAAAGATATTGCTATTTTACGTTCATATAATAAAACCTCTTCCTTGCCTTGAAGAATTGATTTAGTACAGCTGGTTAGAACCCTTAAAGTTGTAGTTTTAATACCTCCTCCCGTCCCACCAGGACTAGCACCAATAAACATAAAGGCAATGGTAATAAACAGACCAGCCGATGTCATTTTACCGATATCAATGGTATTAAAACCAGCAGTTCTGGTAGTGACAGATTGGAACCAAGCTGATAGTAACTGCCCCGGTAAATTAACTGAACCTAATGTTGCTGTATTTTTTATTTCTATGGCAAAAAATGCCATTGTGCCTAGAGATAGCAATAATATTGTTGTGCTAGATGCTACTTTAAAATCAAGAGAAAATACCAGGCTTTGTGGTTTCCTCAGCAGGCGATCGCGTAACCAAAGATAGACTTCTAATATCACCTGATAACCAATACCGCCAAAAATTATCAACATTGTAATCGTAAACACTACCAAGAAAGATGACTGATATCCCATTAAGCTGTCCGAGAATAAACTAAAACCGGCATTATTCCAAGCCGAAATACTATGAAAAATAGCCAGCCAAATTCCTGTACTCCAGCCATAATCAGGAACAAACGCCGGTAGAAGTAAGAACATACCTGTAATTTCAAAAATCATAGTTGTGGCAATAATTGACCGGATAACTTGGGCGCTACCACTCATTCCCGGTCGGTCCAAAGTCCGTTGGATAGCGATTTTTTGCCGCAGGTTAAATTTCCGCCCCACCAGCATAATTAGAAAGGTGGTAGTTGTCATATACCCCAAACCGCCAATTTGAGCCAACAGCAGAATACACAACTGACCCCAAAAAGAAAAATCTGTACCAGTATCAACTACAGCCAAACCAGTGACGC
Source organism: Anabaena sp. CS-542/02 (assembly GCF_028331085.1). NCBI lineage: Bacteria > Bacillati > Cyanobacteriota > Cyanophyceae > Nostocales > Nostocaceae > Anabaena > Anabaena sp. CS-542/02. The sequence goes on along the minus strand of NZ_JAQMTM010000047.1, from coordinate 33,543 downwards.
AAACGGCGGAAGTGGCAGTAAATAGCGCCACAATCGGGTCATTCCAACTACCACTGCTAGTAGAAAAAGGCATCATCAGCAGGATAGTCCCCACGGTGATGACAGCTAAAAATCCCAAGCAAACTGTGCGAGAAACGGTCATAAACAGATAAATACTTACAAATTCTTCTAGAAACCATAGACTCTGTTAACAGCCCTGGAAGAAAAAACACTATTATTCAAATAAAAACACACATGGTAGCCTACGAGTATGTTTATTTAAATTCGGCATTGTTTTAACACTGCTTTCATCATGAGTGAAACTCTCTACCAAAAAATACAGCAATTTTATGATGCTTCCTCTGGTCTGTGGGAACAGATTTGGGGCGAACACATGCACCATGGCTACTACGGTATAGATGGTCAGGAACAACAGAAAAACCGCCGACAGGCTCAAATTGATTTAATCGAAGAAGTCCTCAACTGGTCAGGGGTGCAAACCGCAGAAAATATTCTCGATGTGGGTTGTGGTATTGGCGGTAGTTCTCTTTACTTGGCAGGGAAGTTTAATGCCCAAGCCACAGGAATTACTTTGAGTCCCGTACAAGCCGCTAGAGCCAAGGAACGCGCCCAAGATGCCGGTTTGAGTGGTAGGACTCAATTTCAAGTCGCAGACGCGCAAGCAATGCCTTTTCCTGATGATTCCTTTGACTTAGTATGGTCACTAGAAAGTGGCGAACATATGCCGGATAAAACTAAGTTTTTGCAAGAGTGCTATCGAGTCTTGAAACCAGGTGGTAAGCTGATTCTAGTCACCTGGTGTCATCGTCCCACCCAGAATGCACCATTGACAGCAGATGAACAAAAGCATTTACAAGATATTTATCGCGTCTATTGTCTACCTTACGTGATTTCGTTGCCGGAATATGAGGCGATCGCCCGTCAACTACCATTAAACCATCTTCGCACTGCTGATTGGTCAACCGCAGTGGCTCCATTTTGGAATATTGTCATTGATTCGGCCTTCACCCCCCAGGCGATTTTTGGCTTACTTACTTCTGGTTGGACAACTATTCAAGGCGCATTATCACTGGGATTAATGCGTGATGGTTATCAGCGTGGCTTGATTCGCTTTGGGTTGTTATCCGGTAATAAGTAAGGGAAGAATTGTAATTTACCATTCCTGAAATTTTCATGAGTCAAATTTCTACTAATTCTCCTAATTTTCCCCATAACTGGGCTTATGCCTTTTGGAAGTTTTCCCGCCCACACACAATTATCGGTACAAGTTTGAGTGTGTGGGGCTTGTATTTGATTGCGGTTGCTATCTCCTCTGTGGGTTTTTCCCTTGTGCAACTCATTTCTGTTCTGGGTGCGTGGATTGCCTGTTTATGTGGCAATGTTTATATTGTGGGTTTGAATCAACTTCAAGATGTGGAAATTGACAAGATTAATAAACCTCATTTACCCCTAGCATCCGGGGAATTTTCTCCCCAGCAAGGTCAGTTAATTGTCATAGTTATGGGTATTTTAGCCCTAGTTGTAGCTGGGCTAACTGGGCCATTTCTCTTGGGGATGGTGGCTGTGAGTTTGGTAATTGGTACGGCTTATTCTTTACCACCCATTCGCCTAAAGCGATTTCCCTTCTGGGCCGCACTGTGTATTTTTTCAGTGCGGGGAACTATTGTGAATTTGGGGCTATTTTTGCATTTTAATGCAGCCTTAGAACAAAAACCAGGAATTCCCTTGGCGGTTTGGGTGCTGACAATCTTTATCTTGGTGTTTACCTTTGCCATAGCTATCTTTAAAGATATCCCTGATATAGAAGGCGATCGCCTTTACAATATCAAGACTTTCACCATCGCACTCGGCCCAACAGCAGTATTTAATTTGGCCCTATGGGTGCTAACTTTTTGCTATTTGGGTGTCACTCTAGTTGGTGTAATGGGTTTTACCGCCATTAACCCAGTATTTTTGGTGATTAGTCATCTAGTAGTCCTGGCGGGGATGTGGATGCGCAGTTTAGCCGTAGACTTACAAGACAAAACTGCGATCGCGCAATTCTACCAATTTATCTGGAAACTGTTTTACCTCGAATATATCATGTTCCCTCTTGCCTGTCTTTTAGGGTAAAATTATGCTAGAAACTTTAAAAATACCTGATATTCTGGCCATAACCTCAGTTATTGTCGCTATCCTCATTCTTGGTTATTTCTCTTGGAAAACCTTGATTACCTCCAACGCTTTCCAAAAAGGGGTAAATCTTTATCAACAAAAAGACTATGAGGGTGCAAAAGCAGCTTTTGTGCGGGTAATTTCTCTCAACTCCACTAATGATGTGGTGCGCTTACTATTGGGAGATATTTTCAAGGAGCAAGGCAATGTCAAACAAGCAACAGAATTATATCAAGAAGTGATTCGCCGCAGTCCTAAAAATCCAGATGCCTATTTGCGTTTAGCAAATGTTTTCATGGATGCAAATCAGCTAGAGTCAGCAACAATCAATTTACAACAAGCACAAGCCTTATTACAAAAACAGCGTCAACCCCAAAGGGCTGAAAAAATTAGTCATCTATTGCAGAAAATTACCGCTAAATCTGGTAATCAAGTCTAGTTTGAATGAACATTGCTCCCCGCTCCTCCCTGTCCTGAGTGAGTAGCGTGGGTAAAGTTCCTCACCGCCCTTGTGTATTCAAGGTATTGTGGGGAGTTTCAAAAAGTGTGTAATAATTAAGCCGATATGCTTGCAGCAGCGCTTCGCTATCGCATCCACTAGTTACCTATCAACTGTGCAAAATACCGAATATATCGACGACCTAGCAGCGGCTTTGCAACAACCAGCCGACCTCAGCTTTGAACTACCAGACCCAGAAGATGAAGAAATATTAGACTCAGAATTTCAACAACAGCTAGATGTAGCTTGGCAGGTATGCGATCGCTTTGACCTGCAAACAGAAATCTGGCGGGGGCGAATTTTAAGGGCTATCCGCGATCGAGAGAAAAGAGGAGGCGACGGACGGGGTACGGGATTTCTCAAATGGCTCAAAGAACGGGAAATTAGCAAAAGTCAAGCATACGCCTGGATTCAGCTGGCTAACAGTGCTGATACTCTCCTCGAAGAAGGAAAATTAGACCCTAAATCAGTGAATAACTTTAGCAAAAGGGCATTTATCGAAACCTCTAAGGCTGTCCCAGAAGTTCAGCAGATGGTAAGTGAAGCGGCGCAAAAAGGTGACCAGATCACCAGGCGAGAAGTGCGCCAACTCACCGACGAATGGACCGCCATGTCTTCAGAATTACTACCAGAACCAGTGAAGGTAAAAGCCGCGGAAAACTCCCTTCCCGCCCGCTACATTGCCCCCCTGGTGAAGGAAATGGAAAAACTACCAGAATCACACCAACGGGTGATTCAAGCAGAAATTGCGACTAACCCAGATGTAGATACTCTCAAGCAGGTAACTTCAGAAGCCCGTCACCTGGCTAAATATCTCAAGGGAGCCGCCCAAGTCCAAGCACTTACCCAGGCAGATATTGACATTGAAACCGCTCTGGAAGAAGCCCAAAGAATCGGCTGTTTGAGTCTAGCCGCGGACTTGGTTAATCAAGCATCACAAATAGAACAAACAATTGCCAAGTTGTACATGAATTGGAAGCGCATCGCTAACTTAGCAGACCGGCTCTATGTAGATACTGGTGCTAGTACACCCCAGTTGCGATCGCTCCTGACTTGCATCGAACCTCTGGGTGGTGAAGTCATGGAATTACAGCTCAGTGGTGCTGCTCAACACACCATCCGCGTACAAATCCAGGAAACGAATTAGCCCATACTCAATTCTTAATCCCTGTGGCGGCTATACCACGAAGAAACTGACGCTGGCCGATGAGGAATAAGACTATTACCGGTACGGTGGCTATAGTCACCGCCGCCATCATCAAAGGCCAATTATTTGTGAATTGTTCTTGAAACTCTGCTAAGGCTAATTGCACTGTTCTCAATTCCGGTCTGGTTGTAAATACCAACGGTTTGAACAAATCGTTCCATTCGCCAATAAAGGTAAACAGAAACAGTGTGACTAAGGCTGGACGGGCTAAAGGTAACATGACTCGCCATAAAATTTGCAGTCGGTTCGCTCCGTCTATGCTTGCTGCTTCTTCCAACTCTACGGGAATTGTTTGGAAATACTGACGTAATAGGAAAATCCCAAAGCCATTGACGGCAGTTGGTAAAATCAGCGCCCCGTAAGTGTTAATCAGGTGTCCCCACTTTAAAACTAAGAAGATGGGAATCACCAGTAATTGGAAGGGAATTACCAAAGTGGCCAAAACAACCACTAACAGCGCTTGTTTACCACGAAATTTCAATCTCGCCAAGGCGTAACCCGCTAAGGCAGAAGTGACCATTTGAAAGGCTGTCACAGCGATCGCCACTAAGGTAGAATTAGCAAACGCTAGTAAAAATTGACCTCGCTGCCAGGCATCGCGGTAATTAGCTAAAGACCAGTTAGTTTTGGCTGAAATTTCTACAGTAGCTCCCGGAGGTGCAAAAGAGGTGAGGAAGACCACTAGCAAGGGGAATAGGACAATCAATGCCCCCAATAGCAGCACTCCTAGGCGCAAAAAATTGCCAGATTTTAGATTCCAAGGTTTAGGCATGAGTTGTGCATCGAAGCTTTGTTTTCTACCCTTACTAGAGCATCGTCCCCAGCAAGAGTTAATCTATAACATAGTGACTTGTTAAGTTAAATTAAACCATAGTGATGATTACCCTAAATCTATCAGGGACAATCAAATTTTTGTATCAAATGATTCAAGTTTACCGGAGTAAACACACCATGCAACAACTTACAGCCCAGTTAGAAATTGATTTCGACAGTGAAGAATACAAAGATGCTTACAGTCGCATCAATGCTATTGTCATTGAGGGGGAACAAGAAGCTTATGAAAATTACATCACATTGGCTCAAATGCTCCCAGACTATAAAGATGAACTCATTCGTTTATCTAAAATGGAAAGTCGCCACAAAAAGGGTTTTGAGGCTTGTGGGCGTAATCTAAAAGTTACACCAAATATGGAGTTTGCTCAGGAGTTCTTCGCTCAACTCCACGCCAATTTCCAAACAGCCGCAGCTGAGGGTAAAGTGGTGACTTGCTTGCTGATTCAGTCTTTGATTATTGAATGCTTTGCGATCGCAGCATATAACATTTACATTCCCGTTGCCGATGATTTTGCCCGTAAAATCACTGAGGGAGTAGTGAAAGATGAGTATAGTCACCTCAACTTTGGAGAGGTGTGGTTGAAAGAAAACTTTACAGAATCGAAAGCTGAATTAGAAGCAGCCAACCGCCAAAACCTACCCATTGTTTGGAAAATGCTCAACCAGGTAGAAGATGATGCCCACGTCTTGGCCATGGAAAAAGAAGCTTTAGTAGAAGACTTCATGATTCAATACGGTGAAGCGTTGAGTAACATTGGTTTCACAACCAGGGACATTATGCGGATGTCTGCCTATGGACTCACAGCCGCTTAATAAGTGCCTAGGGGCAGGCAAAATACGGAATTTAAAATACTTACCGGAATTTAGCACTGCCTAGTTTTCTCAGTGATGCATCTTACGCTTTGTGTCATCCTTGTGAGAGTGATATCAAGAAACCAGAATAGATTAAGATTTTCTTAATGAAGAATTACTTTTCCCCGGTATTTCCGTTGGCCTAGGGTTTCCGAAGCGAAAAAGAAAAAGGCAATATTACGAATTGCTTAGTATTTAGTTCTTCCCCACTTATTCAACGCTTTCGACAAAGCATACGCCTAATACATCAATACATGTTTGGTCTAATTGGACATTTGACTAGTTTAGAACACGCCCAAGCGGTAGCCCAAGAATTGGGTTACCCAGAATATGCCGATCAAGGGTTAGATTTTTGGTGCAGCGCCCCGCCCCAAATTGTCGATGAAATCACGGTTACCAGTGTAACTGGGCAGACAATCCAAGGACGGTATGTAGAATCTTGTTTTTTGCCGGAAATGCTAGCCAATCGGCGCATAAAGGCAGCAACACGCAAAATTCTCAACGCCATGGCTCATGCTCAAAAGCATGGCATAAATATTACTGCCTTGGGGGGATTTTCCTCAATTATTTTTGAAAACTTTAAATTGGAGCAATTTAGGCAAGTCCGCAACATCAAACTAGAGTTTGAACGCTTCACCACCGGGAATACTCACACAGCCTACGTCATTTGTCGCCAGGTGGAACAAGCGTCAAAACAAATAGGAATTGATTTGTCGAAAGCGACTGTTGCTATATGTGGCGCTACTGGAGATATTGGCAGTGCAGTGACACGCTGGCTTAATATCAGAACAGATGTCAAGGAACTTTTGCTCATCGCCCGTAACCATGAACGTCTGACAGAGTTACAAGCCGAATTGGGAAGGGGCAAAATTATGGGTTTAGATGAAGCACTCCCCCAAGCTGATATCGTCGTTTGGGTCGCCAGTATGCCCAAAGGTCTGGAAATTGATTTTCAAGTCTTGAAGCAGCCTTGTTTGCTGATTGACGGCGGCTATCCAAAAAATTTAGCTACTAAAATTCAGCAGAGTGGGGTTCATGTGCTAAACGGTGGCATCGTGGAACATTCTCTCGATATTGACTGGAAAATTATGAAAATAGTCAATATGGATGTTCCCACACGCCAGTTGTTCGCTTGCTTTGCTGAATCAATGCTGCTTGAATTTGAGAAGTTGTACACGAACTTTTCTTGGGGGCGCAATCAGATTACCGTAGACAAAATGGAGCAGATTGGTCAAGCATCTATAAAACACGGGTTTAGACCACTGCTAGTTGAGTCATTAGTGCTTAACTAGTGACTGGGAACAAATGCCTATAGTCAGCCCCAACATCCCCACCCTATGCCCCGCCCTGAAGGACGGGGAAAATTAACACTCAAAACTCTTAATTTGTAAGATGCCAACTACCGAGCGCAAACCACTACTGTTAGATTTTGAAAAGCCACTAGCAGAACTGGCAAACCGAATTGATCAGATTCGGCAACTGGCAGCAGAAAATGGCGTTGATGTTTCTGGTGAAATTCGCAAATTAGAAACACGGGCTATGCAACTACGGGAAGAAATTTTTAGTAATTTATCGCCTTCCCAACGTCTGCAAGTTGCTCGTCATCCTCGTCGCCCTAGTACACTTGACTATATCCAGTCCATCAGTGATGAGTGGATGGAGTTACACGGCGATCGCTGCGGTGGTGACGATCCGGCTTTAGTTGGTGGTGTAGGTCGTTTGGGCGGGCAGCCAGTGGTGATGTTAGGTCATCAAAAAGGCCGCGACACCAAGGATAATGTCGCCCGGAATTTCGGTATGGCTTCCCCCGGTGGTTACCGGAAAGCCCTGCGCTTGATGGAACACGCTCACAAGTTCGGGATGCCGATTATAACTTTCATCGACACCCCAGGAGCTTGGGCGGGTATAGAAGCTGAACATCAAGGTCAAGGAGAAGCCATCGCCTATAATTTACGGGAAATGTTTTGTTTTGATGTCCCCATTATCTGCACAGTCATCGGCGAAGGTGGATCTGGCGGCGCTTTAGGTATTGGTGTGGGCGATCGCCTGATGATGTTTGAACACGCCGTTTATACCGTTGCCACCCCGGAAGCCTGCGCGGCGATTTTGTGGAAAGATGCCAGCAAATCCCCCCAAGCAGCTGTGGCTTTAAAAATCATTTCCCACGACCTAAAAAACCTGGGTATCATTGACGAGATATTACCTGAACCCATTGGTGGCGCTCATTCCGATCCCCTAGAAGCGGCCAGAACTCTTAAGCAAAGCTTATTAGACAACTTAGAAGAACTCAACCGCTTAACATCTCAAGAGCGCCGGCAACTGCGCTATGAAAAATTTCGCAAAATTGGTGTTTTTACTGAATCTATCCACTGATACCACCAGAAAATAACCCCATTGCTCATCGGCAATGCTATAATACCTATGGCTACCCAAAGATGGTTAAAAATTTCAACAGCCATAGGTTTTTTGTATTTTTAGCAAATCAACTGGATTTAGCGGGTGGTTTGTCTGTTCTTTAGTAATCACTGATAATTTACTAAAAATTACTTGCTGAAAATTACTTTAACAAGCCCCAAAATTTCCATAATTAGTTGCGCAAAAATTTGGAGAAAGCATGAGTTGGGAAAAACGACGCGCCCTAATTACTGGGGCTAGTAGTGGAATTGGCAAAGCAACGGCATTAGCCTTTGCCAAGGCGGGAATTGATGTCGCTTTAGTCAGCCGTTCTTTAGACAAGTTGGAGATAGTAGCCGCAGCAGCTAGGGATACAGGAGTAGCAGCCAAGGCTTACTCTGTGGATTTGGCTAATGTCTCTCAAGTAAAAGCAGCAATTCAAGACATCGCCCTTGATTTTGGCAGCATAGATATCTTAGTCAACAATGCGGGTATAGCATACACAGCAAACTTAAGTGAAACCCCCCTAAAAGATTGGCAGCAAGTCATTAACTTGAACCTCACCAGCGTATTTGAATGCTGTATGGCTATCTTGCCGGGAATGAGACAAGCAAAACAAGGTATGATTATTAACGTCGCCTCCATTGCCGGAAAGCAAGCTTTTCCTGGTTGGGGAGCTTACAGCGTCAGTAAAGCGGGCTTACTGGCCATGGGCCAAACCCTAGCACAAGAAGAACGTATCCATGGGATTCGGGTCACTGCAATTTGCCCTGGTGCTGTGAATACGGAATTGTGGGATACAGACACCGTACAGTCGGATTTTGACCGTTCAAAAATGTTAACGCCAGAAATCGTTGCTCAGTCAATTCTCTACACAGCCTTACTACCACAGCAAGCTGTCATTGATGAATTAACCCTCATGCCCAGTGCTGGCGCTCTATAAACTCTAAAATCTTGAGTACTGGGTATTTATTTAACTCAGGTGGGTGATCAAAATGGTCTCCCTAATATCTCAAACAGCAGCGCTACTTTGTTTAAATCTTTATCTCCTGGTTTAATTTCTACACCGCTAGATAAATCTATACCATCGGGTTTGACTTGACTTAATGCAGCTACTATATTATCTGGGGTTAGTCCCCCAGCTAACAACCAAGGACAATTAGGTCTAAATTTCTCTAACATTTCCCAGTCTAAAGTTTGTCCAGTACCTCCTAATTGTTGGGGATGATAGGCATCTAGTAGTATTGTGTCTATATGGTCTGTATAGTTGGCTGTTGCCATGAGGTTCTCTAAACTGCGAATTCTAAAGGCTTTGATGATTTCGATATTGGGCAGACTTTGACGTAAAATACAGCAAAATTCTGGGGTTTCGTCTGCGTGTAACTGTACACCAGTCAATCCAGCACTCTTGACTATCTGGATAATTTCAGGAATGCTAGCCTTGGCAAAAACCCCGATTTTGTCAATATTTGCCGGTAATTCCGCCACCGCCGCCTGAATTTGCTCTGAGGTAACGTAGCGGGGCGATGTGGGTACACATATAAATCCTAGTGCGGTTGCACCTAGGGAAGCGATCGCTACAGACTGTTGTTGTTGAGTTATACCGCAAATTTTTACCCGCATATAAATTTTATCTACAAGATAAATTAACCTAACCTTTGAGGGAGGATGGAGAAACTTTTTCAGGAGGAGTATAGCTACATTAGCTTGTTTATCCCTGACAAAGAACTATGATCTCATCAATCTTATTAACAGTTCAAGTGACGGTTCCCAACACTGGTACTACATCGAATTGGATTGGTACTGCTATTATTATTGGCAGTTGTCTGTTATGTCTTTTAATTATTCCCCGCACTATTAGTTACCCACAGGTAGGTAATAAAATGCCTTTACCTTTGTCGGGACTGTTCAATAATCCTAGTATTGGCTGCTTCTTGGCGGCTATGAGTGCTGGTCATATCATTGGTGTGGGTGCGGTTTTGGGACTGACTAATCTGGGTATTATTTAATTTTGTTTCTGTCTACATTAGCCCCAAGTATCGGGAATCTAGGTCAATCGGATATCACACGACGGAAATCCCCACCCTCAGTCATTTGTACTGGGGGTTAGTTATATGTCAACCTAGAAGTAAGGTATCTGGTTGTCGCTCATCACACAGACAAATATGTTGACGGTTAACTGTTGGCGGTTGACAGTTATCAGTGAACACTCAACTAGGACAAGATCATGCAAAGTTGGAAAATTGGCTCTTTATTTGGCATCCCACTATTTTTAGATCCACTATGGTTTATAGTTTTGGGGTTAGCTACCCTTAACTTTAGTATGGCTTACGAGCAATGGGGTACTACCATTGCTTGGAGTGCGGGGATAGTCATGGCACTGCTGCTGTTTACTTCAGTATTATTACATGAGTTGGGTCACAGCTTGGCAGCGCGATCGCAAGGCATTAAAGTTAATTCTATTACTCTATTTCTCTTTGGTGGTATTGCCGCTATAGAAGAGGAATCAAAAACCCCCGCTAAGGCGTTTCAAGTCGCCATCGCTGGGCCTTTGGTAAGTATTGCCCTATTTTTGCTGTTTAGTGTAACTACTAACATTACACCGGCAACTAGCCCTGTGTCGGCTATGGTTACAGATTTGGCAAGAATTAATTTAGTTGTCGCCCTGTTTAACCTCATTCCCGGTTTACCTCTGGATGGTGGACAAGTATTGAAGGCTGCGGTGTGGCAAATGACAGGGAACCGCTTTCAAGCTGTACACTGGGCTGCGAGGGCTGGGCAAATTTTAGGTTACAGTGCGATCGCCTTGGGATTTGTTGTAGACTTTTTGACTAGCGAGTTAATTACTGGCTTATGGATTGCTTTAATTGGTTGGTTTGCTGTGCGTAATGCTAACAGCTATGACCGTTTAACTACCTTACAAGAAACTTTGCTGAAGTTATTAGCCAGGGATGGGATGACTCGTGATTTCCGCGTAGTTGATGCGGGTCAAAGTTTACGTAATTTTGCTGATTCTTACCTATTGGATACTAACGCCCCCAATATCTACTTTGCTGTAGCTGATGGGCGTTATCAAGGTATGGTTAGTATTGATGATTTACGCCTGGTAGAAAGAGGTGAATGGGAAAACCGCACTCTACAAACTATAGTGCATCCCTTAACAAAAATCCCCTCCGTAGCTGAATCGACTTCTTTCGCTGAGGTGATTAACAAGCTGGAAAATGAGCATTTACCGCGAATTACTGTGCTTTCGCCAGCTGGTACAGTTGCGGGTGTGATTGACCGGGGGGATATTGTGCGGGAATTGGCGCAAAAATTAAATTTACGCCTTACTGATGAGGATGTCCAGCGTATTAAGGAAGATGGTAGCTATCCCCCAGGGTTGGAATTAGGAACAATTGCTAAGTCAATCACACATTAGAGGTTGTTGGGAAAGTATTAAACAGGTAATTTTTATCTTAGGGAACAGGGAACACCGGAACAGGGAACACCGGAACAGGGACTAGAGTCAAAGTCCCCCTTCTCAAGGGGGATTTAGGGGGATCTAAAAATATTTGATACACTAATCATGACTTTGCAAACATCCTCTTAGAGGTGATTTACCTTAATTCTGCTGTATTATCTCAAGTTTCCCCATTAAAGAAGTTGCTGAGAAGTTCTGGAAGCTTGTTGATTTCTTGTATGAGGTCGTCGGGACTAAAACCAAAGGTATTCAAAATCACGATGATCACAAAAACAGCGATCGCACTACTAATAAATGTTTTTAATACTTTAAACAATGCCCGGAAAATAATCAAGGCGACAATTACAGCAGCAACGAGAATGATGATATTAGTTGGCATTTTCGTGATAAATAATTGCTTACAGATTCGGGATAAAATATCATAACAGTAAATAAAATTCTGCCTTGGGGTTTAAAGTTTGGCGGTAATTTCCCCCCATTCAGACAGAGAAAGGGGTTGTACTTGTATCTCCATAGCAAAACAATTACAAGCGGCGGTAATCAAGGCGCTGATAATTGTATCTAGACTCAAATTACCAGGAAGTTCTATAGTGGTGGTAGGTTCTGTACCAAACACCTGAGTAAACAATTGAGCATCCTGGTGTAAAGGCATTGAACCATGTTGGAGAATTACCCCACCTTTTTGTACTTGGGCGCTACCAATCAGTTTAGCACCATTGGGTAAGAGTAAATCTGCACTTGTGGCCGTACCAAAACAGTTAGGGTTGTGGATATAGCCCCGCCCTGCCGTACCATAGGACAATTCCACACCAAGCGATCGCCATCCTTGAATTAAAAACTCACAAATTTTCTCATATACCTGTAGACGATTACCCGTAATTCCCGAATTAACTACAGTATAAGTTAAATCACCTTGATGTAACACAGCCCTACCACCAGTAGGACGGCGCACCAAGTCTAACTGCTGTCCTCGCCAAATCAAATTCTGCCACAATTCCGGGTATTGGCGTTGGTGATAGCCCAGAGAAATAGCAGGTGGCGACCAGGTGTAAAATCGCAGAGTTGGGGGATGGTCTCCAGATTTATGCTGTTCTAACAACCATCTGTCAATAGCCATCTGCACATCCCCCGCAGCTTCTAACCAAGGAATTAGTCGCCACACCTGCGGACTATGCAAGTTTTCAATTGGGTTCAACACTGATATTTATAGAGTTGCAAAAAAGACAATTTATCACGAAAATCCCAGGACTCGCAGCCAAACCCCGAAAAAATCCTGGGTAAATCCTGTGGAGTGGGTATACTACCCGCCTTACATAAGTAAGCTGCTATAACAGATAATCCTAGGCAGAACCATACTCAGATTGCAAAACTTCATCATTCTCATCAGCAATAGTTGCCACAATGGTAATCAACCGTGAGACCTCCGCAGGAGATAAATCTTCCAGAGTGCGTGTTGATATCACCACTACCTGACTTTCAACAATACCAAACCGGGCTTCTAAAGTGCTAGAGCAGTTCATTTCCAAAAGATGACGCATTAACTTAGCCTCATCCCGAGCAGGTAACTTAAGCACCGCCGACCAAACCGTGATAGTATCATCGTCGTTTTGTCCATTCAATTGGACAAATACGTCCACAGTCCCGTACCTAAATTTCCAGAGATAACCTCCTCCTGACGGATGGCTAACCATGGCGCTATCATCTTGTTCTAGAGATTCAATGACATTTTCAATGACTTCTATGTGGTTAATGGTCACTGTCTCTGGGTTGAGTTCATCACTGATTACGGTTTCTTGGTAGTTTGTCATATATATTTTTTCCTCAAGATAGTTATTTCTGCATCTACACATACTTTATCGCCTATAAGTAAAGTTAGTTGTAGCTGCTGAAATTTGTGATATTTAACCCACGCCATCAGAGGATGTTTGATAAGTTTTCAACAGGTAATTTTTATCTTAGGGAACACCGGATCAGGGAATGGGGAACACACCGAACACACAAAAAATAATAAAATCCAGTCCCCTCCCCTTAAAAGGACAAGACTTGGTGGACAAGGTGGACAAGGTGACCAGGGAGAAAAACAGTACAAAGTCTGTATTCTTAGTAAGAAAAATAGCCCCTTAAAAGACCATTGTCCGTATAAAATTTTCCTTGTCCACTTTCCTTCCTTGTCTTCGGTGGTCTTGCCTTCACAGATCATATTAAAAACCTACCCTTGTAAGGAAGGGGGCGGGGTGAAACAATAGTTGATACACTAATCATGACTTGACAAACATCCTCTCATAAGTCCAGGATCTAAAACTCACAACCGCACATATCACACAGCCCAAGATAACTGCCAAAACCCAGAGATATTTTTTTAATTAGGGTAATTTAACCAAAAACCTTGGGAACAATGTAGAATATACATAGGTCAGAAATATGTGTATTTCCACCTGAACGGTTAAGTAATCACCCCATCTCCCCATCTATTTAAACTTAAACTTAAAACCGGTGGGAAAGAGATATCCCTGGAAATATTCAAAAAGCCAATAGAAATTGGCCGGGAATAGCTGATAATATCCGCCGGAGAAATCAAAGTTAATTAAGAAATCATGGACATAGTGCGGGCATCTTGCCCGCTATAATCAGCAATGAGAGCATACCCAAAGGAAAAAAGGCGAACTTTGTTCGCCCCAACATGATCTGCTATAACTCAGCCAAACACTTAAATTTTTGCCTCTTCCTTAACTAACTTATCCCAACCCAAATCTTTAAGATTATTATTGCGGCGCAGGGGACGGGTCACCAACTCCAGAAGGTCACGGGCGTTAGTAAAACCATGAATTTGCGCAAAGGTGAACTCTACAGACCACTTAGTATTAATACCACGGGCTTCTAAAGGATTAGCGTGAGCCATACCGGTAATTACCAAATCTGGTTTTAATTCATAAATACGCTGCACCTGATTGTAATTATCCGGTTTCTCGATAATCCTGGGCAGAGGTACACCCATTTCGTGACAGGTTTTTTCTAACAGCGCCAACTCAGCAGCTTGATAACGCTTATCCATATAGGGGATACCGATTTCATGTACGGTCATTCCACAACGTACTAAAAACCGAGCTTGGGAGATTTCTAGTAAGTTATCACCCATAAAGAAGACCGACTTACCCTTTATGATGTTAACATAATCTGCCAAACTTTCCCAAATTTGCGCCTCCCGCTCATCTAAACCTTTGGGAGTAATACCAAACACAGAGCAGATTTTCTCAACCCAAGCGCGAGTACCATCAGGGCCAATGGGGAAAGGTGCGCCAATAAGTTTACACTTGCGGCGACGCATTAAGGTAGTGGCGGTGCGACTGAGGAAGGGGTTGACACCAGCCACATAATACCCTTCTTCAATCACCGGTAATTCAGTAAACCGCTTTGCAGGTAACCAACCAGAAACTTTTATCCCTTGTTTCTTGAGTTCCAAGGTTAACTGGGTGACCACAGGATCAGGTAGAGAACCGAACAGCACCAGGGGGGGATGATCTACATACTCGGATTCTTCTTGAGCGACTTCTTCTTTCTTTTTGCCAAAGTTGAGCAGCTTTTGAATCGCATTACCTTCATTTTTATCAGTTGCTGCTGCTGGTGCTTGAGTGGGACAACGATTAGCCATAGATGCTAATACGGTATCTTCCCCTTGGGTAAAGGCATAATCTAAACCATTAGCACGGGCGACAACAATAGGAATACCAATTTCTGATTCTAACTTGGGTGCTAAACCTTCTAAATCTGTTTTAATGATTTCCGTAGTGCAAGTACCAATCCAGACAATTACACTGGGATTGCGATCGCGCTTAATTTGCAAACACAACCGCTTTAACTCCTCATAATCATTGAGTTGTGCGGAAATATCCCCCTCTTCTAATTCTGCCATGGCATAGCGAGGTTCAGCAAAGATCATCACCCCCATGGCATTTTGCAAGAAATACCCACAAGTCTTAGTACCAATCACCAGAAAGAAGCTATCTTCAATTTTCTGGTATAACCAAGCCACACAACTAATGGGACAGAAGGTGTGGTAATTGCCAGTTTCACACTCAAATTTTAAAGCGTCTGGTTGTTGAGCGATAGTCATTTGTATTTTTCTCCCCTTAGTATTTAATAGCAGATGAATATAGGGCGGGCATGGGGGGATGATACTTCCCCCGGAATACCCCCTTTTGTGTTATAATCAGCCAATTGTCGGTGCTTGATATTCAACCAAAACGGTAACAATTAAGGTTTAGGGAACAGACGCGCAAACTCTGATTCATCAAAAACATCCTCTGAGAGTTCTTCCCCACTTTTTTCTAATCCGCTTTCTTCCCCCCAGACATCTGATAATATGTCTTTTGTCTGGGAATCATCCAGGATTTCTTCAGATCCAGGTGTTGTTGCAAAGGAAATCCCACCAAAATCATCAGCTACCATAGTGGGTGATGATTTAGACACAGTTTTCAAGTTATTTTGTCCTTTTTGAGATGCGCCCCTCACGTCATTGAGATGAACATCATCTTTCCGGTTCTGATTCACATTCCGCATCTGTTCTGTGGGATTGGGGCGATAACCCAGAACAATATCGGGGTCAAAATCCAACTCCAGCACCTCAATAAGAGTATCAGCGTCAGGATTGAGTTTGGAAAAAGGCATCATCAGCTGTGCCAATTGGGGTTCTAGAGCATTGACAACACCCAAGATGAGGTATGAACTGGGTCGCTTTCCGCCATCTGGAGTAGAAACCGACTCGGTTATCATATGCAGAACAATCCACTCACGGTTTGTCTCAAAGAATTCTAACCACTTTTGTCTGATTTCATCTGTAAAGCTATTAAAGAAAGCCATATTTTTCCCCATCCTGGATATTGATGATGCTATACAATCATCAAGTCTAGTTCTTCTTCCAAATTCGTCACCTGTGGTTTAGCTGGATTTAGATAAAAATCAGACAACAAAGAGAACAATTCCCGATCTTGAGCATCTTTAGGCACAACACCCTCTGGACGTGCCAGAATTTGGTCAGCGATATTCAGGTAGTAATCGCAAACGTAGCTCAGAGAAGGGTCATTTTCCGCCATTTCAAATAAAGTTTTACCCTTAACACGAGAAACACGAATATCTTCAATTAAAGGTAACACTTCTAACACCGGCATAGGCACTGCTTCTATATATTTCTCGATTAAGTCCCGCTTAGAGGTGCGATTACCAATTAAACCCGCTAAACGCAGGGGATGAGTGCGGGCTTTTTCCCTCACTGAGGCTGCAATGCGATTGGCTGCGAACAGGGCATCAAAGCCATTGTCAGTCACAATCATGCAATAATCTGCATAGTTGAGTGGTGCTGCAAACCCACCACATACAACGTCACCCAGGACATCAAACAGAATCACATCGTACTCATCAAAGGCGTTGAGTTCTTTCAGTAATTTTACTGTCTCTCCCACCACGTAACCGCCACATCCAGCACCAGCAGGTGGTCCACCAGCTTCTACACAGTCTACACCACCATAACCTTTATAAATTACATCTTCTGGCCAAACATCTTCATAGTGGTAATCTTTTTCTTGGAGAGTATCAATAATTGTGGGAATTAAAAACCCTGTGAGTGTAAAGGTGCTGTCGTGTTTGGGGTCACAACCGATTTGCAGAACTTTCTTACCGCGTTTGGCTAGGGCGACTGATATATTACAGCTAGTTGTAGATTTACCAATACCACCTTTTCCGTAAACTGCTAGTTTCATTGTTATTTACCTCTAATAATTTTTTATCAAACTCCTGGCTGAAGCTTTTACCTTTACCTAGCCGGGGGATGTCTGAGCTATGTGATTTTGATTATTGACCATATTCCACAGAAAAGAAAGGGGGTGCAAATATGAAGAAGGCATCTATAAGATTTTTTCAGGATTAAAACAGATTATTTAGCAATTTTTTCGGCTTTAAATCTTTTTTTTAGCTTCAAAAATTCATAAATTGCTGTTTTTTATCCATTTTTTATAAAAGAGTTACAAAAGACAAAAATAACTGTATGTACTTTTGTATATAGTTTTTATGGCTTAAAACTAACCCCAGCCAGACTGATCCCCTGGGAAAGGGGCTGAGTTTGAAACTTGAATAGACAGATTAGCTATGGAATGCTCAAGGGGTATATTCACAAATACAGAACAGTGGGAAGAATATCTCAACTATGCTTTTCATCCCTTAGTGATTGGTTTGTAATAAATTATTAATTTTGGGTTTTAGCTGATATTTTAGGTTTCTCGTGCTTCAATTTCCTGTAAAGATTGCCAGCCAGCTTTCCACTGAGAGTTATCTTGTAACAATTTTGCGTTTAACCAAAAGCGCACATTGGGGTCACAAGCTGCAACCATTTCGGCATATACCCACTTACTCTGATTTTTCCGGTTAACGACCTGGAAGTGTCGCCAACCATCTATTTTTTTCTGTGCTGTCCACTTAGAACCAACTAGGTGAGGAAATTTTTCTTTTTTACGCATTGAACACACCGAACAAATTGGTGTATACTTCATTAGCCTCGGAAAGGCCGTAACACCATATCAATAATTATACAATAAACACTAAGAAACTTGTTTTAACACCAATGGGAATTAATCTGAATTCCTCGTTTTGCCATACCCTGCATAAATAAATCTGTTGGTAGTGCTGCTTCTACAGGTGAAACACCGGGTTTTTTCAGCTTCCCTGCTAATAATAATTCTGCAATGCTACCAGCACCACAGCCAGAAGCTACGGCGGTATTTTCATGTACTACGGTAGAACGGTAAACACCGATTTCACCATTTTTTTCACCTGTGACTTCTGAACGCACTGCTACCCCAATACCACTAAAATTATTGGTGAAATCTGTCATTAAATGACTCACACGGGCTAAAAATTCAATCATGTAACGACGCTGCATTAACCACTTGGGTAATATATGGGCTGCTGTCCAGGTGAGGTGGTTGTAAAAGTCGGGAATCGAGCCAAATTTGGTAACTACAGTTTTAACTGATGGGAAGGCTTGGGGTATTGTAAAGGTTTCTGGCATATCAAACCAGTAAACCCCATGGAGTCTATAGGGAGGGGGAAAATCAACTACTTCTCTTTGACTGTAAGGCTGGATTATTTGCCATTTTCTATCTATCCAGGCTTCAAAAGGATATTGCAACCCTAAAAAGGTGGTGCGCATGACTGTGATTCCCGCGCCACCAGAACCACATACTAAGTAACTTAAATGTATTTTTTCTGGGTGATCAAATTCTTCGGCGCACTGACGCACCATGCTATTAGAGATACCAGGGAAAATCCCCGTATTAATAATTGCCGTCACACCCGCTGCAACAGCTTGTTGATGATAATTTAGCGCCTTGGTAGTATAAGAACGGTGGTCACTGACATCTATATAGTTTACCCCTTGTTCAATACAAATTTTGAGAACATTAGCATCTCGGTAGTGAAACGGTCCCGCACAATGGATAACTAAATTAGAGTTAGCGATCGCCTCTCTCAATTTCTCAACTTCTGCCAAGTCTAACACCAAAAACTGAACATTTTCACCCAAAGACAACTGAGAATTGCTGTGTGTTTCCGGTGAACGCCCAGTAATGGTAATTTGTGCTCTTGTGTGGGTAGCTATATCTAGAGCAACATGGCTACCAATCCGCCCTCTTCCACCCAAAATCAAAACGCGATGTTTCATTACTCCAATATATAGCATTTCCCATGCTCGTGAGGTACAAAGTTGTTTAGTTTCAGGGAACAGGGAATAGGGAACAGGAAATAGGCAATTGATGTGTACTTCATTAGCCTGAAAAAGGCTTTATATCATTTACTATGCTCCTGATGTACGAAGTTTTTTAGTCGTAGGGAATAGGGAACAGGGAATAGGCAAAAAATGTATATGTAATTCATTAGCATGAAAAAAACTTGAGCATGATTTCTGGATTAATTATAGAAACAGTAACCCACCGCCGCCAAACCTTTACCAGGGTAGGGTTAGAGACGGTCAAATAAATTGACAGCTTTACAAAAAATTAGTGTGAATCATCACTGAAGTGTTTAACATTATCTGATGCTGGAGAGAGACGTTTTACTAGTTGCATAGAATTACTATCGAATGTAAATACAAGATTCCAGCGCGGTATTACTGAGGGTATCATAGCCAACTAAAATTGAGAATACTGCGAGATTTTGTATTGATTTCATGGAATTACCGGGCTATTTAACAATTGTACTGCTGTAAACGCAGGAGATCCAAATGAAAGCAAACAAGAATGTAAGTTTCTTCAAAATGCTTCTTAACCTTGTGGGAGTAGCTGGTATCAGTGCTTTGGTCAGTGTTCCCGCATTTGCATTCACCAATTTAAACACATCTACAACTGGTACTTTACACTCGCAAGTACAACCACCAACAGATGATACTACCACTGAAACACCAGAAGAAAGACAAGAACGAGAAAGACGAGAACAAGAAGAAAGAGAAAGACAACAACAAGAACAACAACCACAAGAACCACAAGAACCACAAACTTAGGGAGTTTATCAGTCAGATTAAATGATTTACAGCCACAGAATATATTTTTTTGAGTTTTATAGTATATTCTGTGGCTTTTTGCAGTCCAATTATTTATCTACCTGACTTAAAGCAATTAAATCAATCTTGGGAACTTTAATTATCAGACTGAGAAATGGGGAAAATATGGTTAATCCAAATCATAAATATGCAGTGGGAGTATTTACCAAACATCAAGAAGTAGAAGCAGCAATCAATCAACTGAAAACATCTGGCTTCCCTATAGAGCAAGTTTCTATCATTGCTAAAGATGTAGAATCAGAAAAGCCCTTGGGTGAGGCGCAAGTCAGCGATCGCATTGGTGAGCAAAATGTTAATGTTACCAAGCCAGTGGGGGAAACACTGACCGCTACTACCTGGGGTAGTCTGTTAGTTGGTTTGAGTAGTTTGGCTATTCCCAGTTTAGGAGTGTTGTTAGCTGCTGGTTCCGTGGGTGTAGCCTTAATTGCTAGTATGGCGGGTGTAGCTGTGGGAGCAGTCGCAAATCAAAATTTAGTCCAGGCCTTAACTGATTTAGGTATACCGGAAAACAAAGCCAGAGTTTATAGCGATCGCCTGCAGCAGAGTGATTATTTACTCATCCTCAATGGCACAGATGAACAGATTCATAGTGCTGAAACCATTTTACAAAATCAAGGTATTAAAAATTGGGGTATATATAGTTAATTTTAGTTAATTCTTCTGATATCTCCTTACCAATTAACTATATTTATCAAGCTCATATGATGAATTTATTACCCGACAAGTCAGGAAAGAAAATTACTCATCTCATCGCAACTATGGGGTTTACTAGTGCGATCGCGATCACCGGATATGATCAGATTAATCAAGAAGCGCTCGCCCAAACAACACTGAGTAATTATATCACAGTAGAGGCTCAAACTGCACAGATCAGTCAAATGGACATGATGTATGTGCAAGAAGCATTTCAAGCGGGAATCGGAGAAATGGAACTAGCAAACCTAGCTTTGGAAACATCAAAAAACGAAAATATCAAACAATATGCTCAACAAATGATTCAAGACCACACACGTTTGAATCAGGAATTAATGCAATTAGCTCAACAAAAGGGAATGAATCCACCCACTAATATTAGTCCCAAATATCAAGCCTTAAAAACGCAACTATCAAAACTCTCTGGTATCAACTTCGACCAAGCATACATCAATGAAGCTGGCATTAATGGACACATGGAAAATTTAGTTATGCATACCCGTCAGATCCAACTAGGTCAAGATCCAGACCTACAAGCCTTTGCTGCTAAAAATTTCCCCATTCTAGAGACACACTTGCAATTAGTTGAGTTTATATTAATGTCTCCAGAAAATGTATTTTAAATCTGCTGTGGGGTGGTTAAGATCCCTGACTTCTCACATAATCAGAGATAATCTAGGATAATTTAGCTATAGCAGTAACCACAAGTGTTAGGACATTTCCCTGCTTGTTGTTCCCTGTTCCCTTAAAACCACAATTATGATGTCCTAACGTGTATGCGTAGTGCTATAGAAGTCTGGGATCTGTGTGACACCGAAGATCATGTATTTGATGATCTTGATAGGATGCGTCGCCATTATATATACCCCCTCCCCTGACAAGGGGAGGGGTTGGGGGTGGAGTCAAACCTAATTCGACCATCTACGCAGGGCGATCGCAGATTCATCTACATATATCTGGTTAATTGGACTCGATAACGCTCTTTTTTAGTTACAGCAATTTCCCCTACTTCTAAACGTCCCTTACCGCGAATAGCGATTAAGTCCCCTGACTTCACCTGAGAACTAGCTTGATTAACGTCTTTCCAATTAACGCGGACATCACCACTCTCAATAAAAGTCACCATTTTACTGCGGGACATCCCAAAACCAGCGGAGGCGATCGCATCTAATCGCAGGGAAGCTTCCACGCTAGTTAGTTCTTTCTTCTTAGGTTCCCTAACTTTTAACTCCGTGAGATCAATCACTTGAGTTTTCACCGGAACCGAGCGCACCTGTTGCAGATTCATTTGTAAAAATTCTGCCAACTCCGGGATAACAACTGCTTGGGCTCCCCGTTCTCCGAGTACAATAATATCCCCGGTTTTTTCCCGGACTATACCGGTTCCCAACATTGCGCCTAAAAAGTCCCGGTGAGTAGCGGTATCAAACAGAAAATTACCAGCAATTTCTAAAGCTACAAGGTCAACTTGAGATTGATCTAAAGGAAGTTCTGAGCGAGCGATCGCCATTCTTTGGCGTTCCGCTTGGGGATAACCTCCCCACCCTACTAATTGTACATCTGTTAACCGACTAAATACCCGGTTAATTTCTGCCAATTCTGGCGGTGACAAAAAATCAGTCAAAACCACTTCCCAAGTTTTAATAGCTTGTTCAGCCTGATCAATCACACGGGCGATAGTATCACGATTTTCTACACCCTTTAACAGTTCTTCTCTGGGTAACATGATGTCAATGGTAAAATTTATGGTAAGATTTCAAATCTTTTTGACAATTTTTCATGGTTAATTTCTAAGTCCCAGATGTATCAGCATACCCCTGGATATTTTCCGGGTCAAATTTCCGTAAAATCCTGGTTGCTTGGCGGCTAATAGCCTCAGACACCTGAGCCACAACTATGTATTTACCCATATCTAAACGATTACGGTAGGGTAAAGCATCACCACTGACGAGTAACCCAACACCACCACCGACAAACACGCTACCCATAGCGCCACCAACAGCGCCTAACAGTCCCCCAACGACGTGGTTACCAATTTCCCCGG
This sequence comes from Anabaena sp. CS-542/02, assembly GCF_028331085.1. NCBI lineage: Bacteria > Bacillati > Cyanobacteriota > Cyanophyceae > Nostocales > Nostocaceae > Anabaena > Anabaena sp. CS-542/02. Next base: position 10,801 of record NZ_JAQMTM010000047.1, on the reverse strand, counting down.
CCCAAGCGAAAGTATCTAAACCTGTAATTAAACTAAAGGTAAAACCTGCAAAAAAACCGAATGGTATTAACCAGTATGACATCAGCCTAGCTTGCTTTTGCGCTTGGTCTTTCGGGTCAACCAAGCCAAACTCATCAGCGGTTTTATAACCCCTACCTAGAATAGTGCTTTGTATACCTTCTGCTTCTAGAGCTAAGTAAGCGGCTTCGGCTTGAATGCGGTCTGGTAATACAGCAATAAGGTAATTCATGGAAGCAATAATAATGGGTTGATAAAAGTTCTTATGTTCCTAATTATAGAGTATCAGTGCTGCCACAATTAAGCTCCTAAGTTGAGAGATTCAGGACATATTACCATTATTCCATTGTGGCGGGGCCGGTGTATCCATAGGGGCGCAAAAGTCCGTGACACCTTGCTTGAGAACATAGATCAGAACTGGTGTAGCCAAACTCTCAGGAAAACTGGGCATTTTTTTGAGACGTTCCATGATCCTGACCACAGAGCTACTTAACAAATCTTCTCGGTATTCCTGTTGACAAATTAGCGATCGCCATTTTCTGGCCATAGCATCCAACCACTCAGAGTTAGTGATTCCTGGTTCTTGTCCCGCTCGGATAGCCAAGCTCATCGCTGCATCTTCTAAGTCTCCATCACAATCTTCAATCAAGTCTAGAGCTTCCATCGCACTGGAATCATCAGCTAACTGAGAACGAAATAGGGCAATTTCTTGGGATGTAACTTTAGTCATAGAATATTGAAAATGATTTAAAATCCAAATATAGCAATATTCAGCTATAATAGTTGATTTTTTCTTCCTTACCAACCCTAATCAATTTATCTGCTGCTCTTTTCCCGACGCCCTTGCAAATTCATCATCATCTGTGCGTAAATCTCCCGATTGATTGGGTAAAAATATATAAGAAACAAGCCACAAATCAAGAAAATCGTTGGTAGTGGACCCACAGCGAACCGGATGGCTAATAATGCTGAGTCTGGTTGTATAGGTAGGGTGGTTTCTCCCGGTATAGCTGCTTGAAAACCAGATGCTTCTAAAGCGTTACCCACTAAAAATATTCCCAGAGCTAAACCTAATTTTTGCAGTAACACCATAAAGCCATAAAAAATACCTTCTCGGCGTTGTCCTGTTTGGAGTTCATCTAACTCAATCACATCTGGAATTAGTGACCAGGGAATCAGATAAGCTGTGGACACCCCACAACCAGCCATGACGGCCATAAAATACATTAAACCTACCTGTCCCGGTTGTAAAAAGAATAAACCCCCTGCGGCTAATATCCATAAACTCATACCTAAAAAATAAACTACTTTTCTGCCGATTTTTTTACTCAAACCACCCCACACAAATAACATGAGTAAAGCTGTTCCCTGGACTGCGATCATGGTGGTGGGAATATCAGAGTCTTTCAGACCCATATAGTTGACGACGAAATAAGGTATAGTGGTGGCTGTGATTTGTACTGCTAGCCAAGAACAAAGATAAATCCCAATCACAAACAGATAGGGTCGATTGCTAAAGACGATTTTCAGTTGTGTTAAGAAGGGTATAGATACAGGTTGTTGTCCTTGGTGGTGTTTATTTTCAAAAGCTAAGACGCGGTGACGGACTCCAAAAGCACATACATATAAACCGGAAACGGAAATTACCGCACAAACCGCGGCTAAAATCAAGTATTGTTGTTCGCGATCGCTAATAGTAGAAAAAATAATTTGAGCTAGGAGCAAAGAGAAAATACTACCACCAATAGAGAAACCGAAGCGAAAGCTATTCAAGGTAGTACGTTCATCATAATCTTGAGTCAGTTCCGGGGTCATTGCCGCATAAGGCAAACCAACAACGGTAAAAAATACTTGGGATATTAACCCGATAATAACATAATACCAAAATAAAGGCGAAATATTAGTAGTGGGGTCTGTGGTAAAACGTGGTACAATCCACTGTAATAAAAAAATTATGCCAAAGGGAATAGCCCCATAGACTAGCCAAGGGAGACGACGACCCCAGCGACGGGATTTAGTCCTGTCTGACAACACACCGATCATGGGATCGTTGATGGCATCCCAAACTTTACCAATCATTAAAATACTACCAGCTAAACCGGGGGGAATCCCAGCAACATTGGTGAAAAAAACCAGGAGAAAAAATATAGAAATATTACCAGTAACTGCTGTCCCTAAATCTCCAGCGCCATAAGCTAGCTTAGTTTTGAGATCCAGCTTTTGATTTTCGGGGTTAATTGGGGCGGATTCATCAACACAATCATTCATGCTCATACTAAAATATAAAATTTATACTTGATTTATACTTGCTTCAGTATCACCTAAACATCACTGCATTTATGCCAGACCTTTACATTTCTTGGTCAGATTATCACCAAAAAATTGAACACCTAGCAGCCCAAATTTATCAATCAGGTTGGGAGTTTAACCAAATTGTTTGTCTTGCTAGGGGGGGACTACGAGTGGGAGATATCATTTCCCGGATATATCAGCAACCTTTGGCAATTTTAGCCACATCATCTTACAGTGGTTCTGGGAAGCAGGAAAGGGGTAATTTAACTGTGGCTCGCCATATAACGATGACCACAGAGAAATTAGGTTCCCATATTCTCCTAGTTGATGACTTGGTAGATTCGGGAATTACCCTTGAGCAAACTATACCTTGGCTGAGAGAAACTAGTAATTTTCATGTTGTGGAAATTCGCACGGCTGTAATTTGGTATAAAGCCTGTTCTAGTTTCCAACCTGATTATTATGTTGATTATCTGGCCGATAACCCCTGGATTCATCAACCTTTTGAACATTATGAGCATATCAGACCTGCGGCAATAAACAGTAAAATTACTCAAATTGCCGCTAATTTTTAGTATTAAATTATAGACCCAGCCATCAAGCCCAGGACTGCACCAGTAGAGACTAATTGCCATGTGGGACGGCGGAAGCGGACTAGGGCAATTAAAGCTAAAATGGCGACTATCAACGCGAAGAGGGCGCGAACCCAGGTATCTTGAATTATAGCTGTTTTTGCCAGGGGAATGGCTGCAGCGGAGATCGCTCCTAGAACTGCTGGAGTTACCCCGCGCAAAAAGCTCCGAATCCAGGGGTTTTGACGAATGCGAACTAACAGGGGTGCAGCCCCCATAATGAATAGAAAGGAAGGGGTAAAAATTGCCACACAAGAGATTAAAGCGCCCAAAGCCCCAGCCACCTTATAACCAATGAATGCGGCGGTAATGACCACAGGACCGGGAGTAAATTCGCCAATAGCAACACCGTCAATAAATTCCCTGGGGGTTAACCAATGAAATTGATTAACTACTTCTAACTCCAGGAGGGGGATGATGACTAACCCACCGCCAAAGATGAAACTACCCACCTTCAAGAAGAATATTGTTAGGGTTAAATAATACTCTTGAATCCGTTCTAGTCCCCAAAAACTCGACAAAGTTAGGGTCTTACTAGTTACCATTGCCATGGTGTGCGGTAACATCTGCATCAGGGGTACAAGGGGAACTAGCCAAATAGTGGAAGCGGGTGGGTAAATAACTAACCCTACCATCCCCGCTAACAAGAATTGCCACAATACATTGATGGGAAATAGTAAAGTAACCACAAAAACCGTGATGGCGATCGCCATACCTTGATAATCAGTAATAGCTCGTTTGGCTAACTTCCAGCAAAAGCCGAAAATAATTGCAATTACCACTGGGGTAATTCCCAGAAACAAATTTTCAATCTGTGGTATACCCTGAAACCGAAAATAAGCCCAAGACAGAATCAGGACAATGACAAAAGCCGGGAAAATAAAACAAATCCCCGCCACCAAAGCCCCCAAAATTCCCCCCCGCAGGTATCCCGTATAAATTCCCATCTGGGTAGAAGCAGGACCTGGTAACATTTCACAAACCGCGACCCCGGCTAAAAATTCCTCCTCGGTAAACCAACCCCGCAGCACCACAGCATCATCATGGATCATAGCAATATGAGCTTGGGGACCACCAAAGCCAGTCAAACCGAGCTTGAGAAACAATTGAGCTAGTTCTAGCAACCTAGCCGATAAACTAGGCTGTGTGTCTATAGATTTATGATTACTTTCTTGATTCATGTCTGGTTAATTAGTATGAGCAGATATCAATCAAAACAGCCACAGCCAAATGGGGATAGTAACTAGTAGTAGTATACACCCCACCGCTAAAGAAGTCACCGCCAGATCACGGTCAAGATTAAAAGTTTCCGCAATTATTAATGTGGCAAATGCTGGAGGCATAGCCATTTGTAGTAAAATTACCTGTGCAGCTTTACCAGTCACCCCCCACAGTGATAATGTGCTACCAATCACCAAGGGAACAATTAACATTTTAATAGTTAAGCTGATAGCCGCCTCTGGTAGTCTGTGCCAAGAATTGAGGCGAGATAGCCTCATGCCAATTAACACTAAAGTTAAACTAACTACAATCCAACCTAAGATTTCCAGGCTATATTCAAAAACGACAGGGAGGGTAACTTGGCGAAATAGCAAGCCCAAGGGGAAACTCCACAGAGCAGGATTCACGACAATTGACTGGGTAATTTGCCCGTAATTCCTGATATTACCGCCAAAATGAGATGCTAATACTATACCAAAGCCATAGGCCCCAAAAAGTGATCCCAACATATCGTAAAATAAAGCCCAGGCAAAGTATTCCTGACCTAATAATGCAAGAGTGATGGGGAAACCCAGGTAACCTGTGTTACCAACCATCGCAGCTAGGAGTAAACTACCTTGAGTTGATTTGTGGTGGATGTTTTTGGTCAAATAGGCTTGACCTTTCATCGCCCACCAAGCCAAAAATGCCCCTAAAAAAACGGCTAAGTGGGCGATAACCGGAGCAATCCAAATCTGTCCGGATAGGTCGGCTTTGCGGAGAAAAGCAATAATACTTATGGGTACTCCTACCCAAAATAGCCCTTGACCGACACGAGTGGGAACCGTATGAGGTAGTTTGCGTCCCAGGATAAAACCTACTAGGACTAATCCCACAAGTTTCAAGTATAGTTCTAGGAGGTTAGCCAAAATTGCACCCTGGAATAATAGATATGAATGGTACTGAAGATGTTTATCTCCCCAGTCTACAATTTTTGATAAATATTGCACAAAAACAGGAGATGTCTCTTGAATAAAGCCCGGTTTTCTAAACAAGCCCATCAGTTATCAGGCGACCCTAGTGAAGATATTCCCGTGGCTTTACGGGATGTCCCTGAGACTACAGCCCAACCGCCTGTGCAAAATCTAGTTTTGGTGATGGGGGGACTCGCAGGTTTTATTCTAGTGGGTTTAATTTCTGGTTTGTGGTTCTTTGTCATCTCACCCAGGGCTGATGTTGATTCCTCATCACCTCAGAATGTAGATGCACAACCTAGAAATTCTGTCAATAGTCAAGATAATGTCGATACCCTCTTAGGTCATTTGACATACCCAGAAGCGCCGCAGTCAGAACTGTTACCAATTACTGCCGATGGGCGGATTAGGTTGCGCACAGCAGCGGCTCAAAGGTATCTGGCTATGGCCCAAGCTGCGCGACGTGAGGGTGTAATTTTAGTGCCAATTTCTGGGTTCCGCTCCGTGGAAGAGCAGGAACAGTTATTTTTTGCTATTGGTGCTAGGCGTAATCAAACCCCAGCCCAAAGGGCGGCTTTGAGTGCGCCCCCTGGACATAGTGAACATCATACAGGCTATGCTGTGGATATAGGTGATGGCGCCGCACCAGCTACTAATCTCCAAACCAACTTTGAAAATACCAGGGCTTTTCGCTGGTTAGAAGCCAATGCAGCCCGTTTTGGGTTTGAACTGTCCTTTGGAGAAAATAATCCCCAAGGTGTCAGTTATGAACCTTGGCACTGGCGTTTTGTGGGCGATCGCCATAGTCTAGAATTATTCTACAAAGCCAGAAATTTAAACCCCAAACCATGACGGGTCAGCATTTTCTCATGTCGCCCCATAGCCAATTAAACAACCAGCAAAGATACCCTCATCGACTTGATTTATGAAGGTTTCAGCAATTACTTGATGACCTTTAGTGGTGGGATGAATGTCATCCCAAAAGAAATATTCATCAGGAGACACTGGATTAATTACGCCACTTAGGGGAGTGGTGAAATCGGTAAACCCGTAATCATTTTGACCATTACTCAGTTCTTGCACCGCATCAAACTTATCTACTAAAAATAAATTAAATAGGGTGCTAAGTTATCTAATGTTTGCCTTAAAGTCATGTTAAAACTCTGAGTAATGGCTGTAGCCCCTATAGCGTCAGGAGTATTGTAGTCAAGACTCAAGTCTTGACTACGAGCCAACATTATTTAGCCCCATTTTTAATACTTACCAGGATACTTGCGTTTAAAGTAGTCTTCGAGAATTTCTAAAACCATCGGACCTGCAAGACTACCACCACCACCGCCAGAATGTTCAGTAAAAGCAACGATAACGATTTCCGGTTGATCTGCGGGAGCGTAAGCACCAAACCAAGCGTGATTTTTTTTCACCCGATTTTGCCATGCTTCAGCTGTACCGGTTTTACCAGCGACTGGGGGTAATGTAGGCTTGTTTAAAACTTGACCAGTACCGTGAGTAATCACCTTCCTTAATCCATCATGGAGAATTTTAATTGTTGTCGGCTTCATTTTGATAAGTTTTCGCCAGTTTGCAGCTGGTTGATTATCTTTGAGTAAATGGGGCTGGACTCGGTAGCCACCATTAGCCGGAACTGCAAACATGACCGCAACTTGTAAAGGACTACTTAATAAAGCACCTTGGCCGATTGACATATTCACAGTATCCCCCACAGTCCAAGGCATATTTCGATGCTTGCGTTTCCATTCGTCATCCGGAACTAAACCCCTGGTTTCTTCGGCAGCAAAATCAAAGCCAGTTTTTTCACCAAATCCAAATTTACGAGTCCATTCAATTAAAGTTGGTCCACCCACTGCTTGAGCAATTTGGTAAAAGAAAGTATCACTACTCCACTGCATTGCACCCACAAAACCTAAAGGACCGAATCCGGCGTGGTTCCATTCACCAAATCTGATCCCACCAATAGTTAGAGAACCGTAGGTTTGGAGTATCGTTTTGGGAGAAAATTCCCCCGATTCCAATCCTGCGGCTGTAGTGACAATTTTGAAGGTACTGGCGGGAGGAAAAGCACTCAGAGCGCGATTCACTAAAGGATGGTTGGCACCTTGGACAGATTCCCAGTCTTTTTGCGAAAGTTTTTGTTTAGAGAAGATATTGGGGTCAAAGGTGGGGCGAGATACCATCGCTAAGACCTCGCCATTGTTAGGATCAATTGCTACAATTGCACCATTATAGTTGCCTAATGCTTTGTTTGCCGCTATTTGCAGATTTAAATCTATAGTTAAATTTAAATCACTACCCGACTTTGCCGCTTTTTCTCCCAACACTCGAACCGGACGACCAGCCCGGTCTACTTCTACTTGCTGACCGCCCCATTCACCCCGCAGAGTATTTTCGTAAACCTTTTCAGCCCCCATCTGACCAATGACATCTCCCAATCGATAGCCTAACTCCCGCTTCCGTTGTAGCTGTTCGGCAGTTAATTCTCGCGTATAGCCCAGGACATGGGCTAATTCCTGACCATGAGGGTAGTAGCGAACCGCTTCCGTATGTATTTCTACGCCTTTGAGTTCTTTGTGATACTCTTTGAGGCCAGTTAGTTGGGCTTCATTCAGATCACGAGCAATGGGAATTAGTGAAGAAGAGTTTGGCCCAGCCTCTTGTAATTTTTTTTCGATTTCTTCCTTGGGGATATCCAGAATTTTCTCTAGACGTGAACCGACAACAGACCAACCAGATTTTTTGTGGGCCATTGGCCACAAGTATACAGAACGAGGATAACGAGTACTAGCCAAAATTTCGCCGTTTCGGTCAAAAATATTACCCCTTACTGGTTGTTTGGGAATGATCCGCACCCGGTTAGCTTCTGCTCTAGTTCGATGGTTTGTTCCTTCAACAATTTGTAAGTTTGCTAACCGCACACCTATTATACCTGTCATTAAGAGGGTGAATGCAATTAAAAATATGGGCTGAAAATCTCGTCCAACCGTACGTGTATTATTTTTTAGGGGGAGTCGGGATGGCTGCAATAAAGTCATAACACCCAGTTTCAATAGTCTACATTAACTGACACATTAACACTCTCCAGTCTCAAGACACCACATCAACTACATGGCGATCGCCTCTACAAGCATGGTGAAAAACCCAAGGGATGGAAACCTTCAGGTCAAAGGGTAAAACGCGGATTGTACAAAACTTCTACCGGGATACTGGTAAACGCTGACTGTAATGGTGCTGCAAATATCTTAACAAAAGTAGCCGCACAGCTAGGTGTTAGCCTAGCCAAGTTGGGTAGGGGAGCTTTGACACTCCCAAGACGAGTTGATTTATTTAAGGTATTAAGTAAATCATATCGTAAATGTTGCGTAGCAACATCAGTTTATAATCCCCTGTGTTTCAACCAGGGGAGATGTCAATTCTACCCGCTTTTCAGTCCCTGTCTTGGGTGTAACAACAATCAGTGCAAAGATAGCATAAGTGCTATTTTTCATAGCATCTTGTCAGATAACCCAGCCCTAAAGGCACCGGGAGTCTCAAATCAGTGCATTCTACCAGGGATTATGGCTCAAACTCTCACCCACAATCATGATCAAATCACAAAATTTCAGCCGTTGGACGTTGAACTGCGTTATGTGTTCAAGTTTTTTAACCAGGAACCAGCAGTCGATGGGGTCGATTTGGATATTAAACAGGGAGAATTCTTAACTATTGTCGGTGCTTCTGGCTGTGGTAAGACAACCATACTACGCTTAATAGCTGGGTTGGAGATGACTGATGCTGGTAAGGTGTTCATTCACGGACACCAGATGACTAATGTCCCTGCTTATCGCCGACCCGTAAATACTGTTTTTCAAAGCTATGCTTTGTTTCACCATATGAATGTATGGGATAATGTCGCTTTTGGATTGCGTGTTCACAAAAAACTCCCCAAATCAGAAATCGCAACCAGGGTTCAAGAGGCTTTAATGTTGGTCAAAATCGCAGATTTGCGATCGCGCTTTCCTGGTCAACTCTCTACTGCTCAACAGCAACGGGTAGCTTTAGCCAGAGCTATAGTCAATCGCCCCACTGTTTTACTTCTAGATGAACCTTTGAGAGCTTTAGACTTGAAGCTACGTCAGGAGATGCAGTTGGAACTGTGGAATTTACATAAACATTTAGGACTGACCATGATCATGGTGACACAAGATCAGCAACAGGCTATGTCCTTAAGCGATCGCATCGCCGTCATGAATCAAGGTAAAATTGAGCAAGTTGGTACTCCACAAGAAATTTACGAACATCCCCAAACCCCCTTTGTTGCTGATTTTATTGGGGATAATAATTTATTTAGTGGTGAAATCATTTATGTAGATTCCTCATCAATACAAGTTGAGACCACAACGGGACTGAAAATTACGGTTGACCGCACAGAAAAAACACCAAGTCAATTATCACAAACCGTAGTGGTGAGCGTCCGTCCCGAAAAAATCCAACTTTCCCTTTATCGTCCGAGTATATTAACTAACTGTTTTGCAGGACGGCTGAATCAGGTTATGTATTTAGGAACCCACCTTGGTTATGTTGTGGATTTGCAAAATGGTATCAGTATCAATATTTTCCAGCCAAATACTTTTGGCACTTTACCAGAGCGTGACACACCTATTTATGCTTGGTGGATGAAAAGTGACTGTATAGCTTTCAGGAATTGCACTAATGTCCGTGGAGGTTTGAGGAAGTCTTAGCTAACAGTCCGTAAGAAATCTGGAATTTTGGCGGTTGCTGAGTTATGGATCATGGTTGGTAATTTTGGCTTTTATATTCAAACTCAGCAGCCCCAATGACTTTGCTTACAGGTATTGTCAGGTAAATCAATCACATTTTTAAGTCTAACGCCAACACCCAAAGGATATCAAACTTTATGTAAATATCTATACATGTCCTGGTATTTTTATGTTACTAGGAATACGTCCCTGTACAATCAACATTGAGCAAGGAGCATGATGTAGTGCATAATTACTGGCACTACCTAGCAAAAACTCACTGATGCCAGTACGACCGCGACGACCAACTATAATTAAGTCGGCAGGCCAATTACGAGCTACTTCACAAATTATCCTACCAGCATCACCGAGATTTTGGGTAAACCCTGCTTTTACACCGGCATTAATTGCTCTATCACTGAGCGATCGCAACCAGTCTAATCTCTGTTTTTTTAGTTCTTCCCACTCCCGCATATAACTCTCAATAGGTGCAGTTTGCACAGATGGATATATGGTATCTGGTTGTGTAAATACAGGGCTGAGATAGGGGTCTTCTAATGGGGATAGTACGTGTAACAACATGAGTTCCGCATCAGACGCTTTTGCTAAAAATACACCTTGTTCAAAGACATATTGACTCGTTTCTGATTGATCCACAGCTACCAAGATTTTCTGATACATACTTCACATTCCTGACTATAATTAACTCATCCTAATTGTAGTTCCCTAAGAGGATGTTTGGAAAGTCATGATTACTGTATCAACTATTGTTTGACCCCTCCCTCTCCTTGCAAGGGTAGGTTTTTAATATGATCTGTGAAGGCAAGACCACCGAAGACAAGGAAGGAAAGTGGACAAGGAAGATTTTATACGGACAATGGTCTTTTAAGGGGCTATTTTTCTTACTAAGAATACAGACTTTGTACTGTTT